>JAFARH010000379.1 GCA_019245555.1 Betaproteobacteria bacterium | reverse complement strand
AAGGCCCTCAAGGAAGCGCACAAGGAAGTCGAAGACCAGGAAGACGAGCACTACTACCACACCAAGGGCTGGCTGCGAGAACTCTCCATGAAGGCGCTCGGCATGAAGGCCGTGCTGCCGCCGCCGGAAGAGAAGAAGCACGTCAAGACCGCGATCGGCCAGGCGCGCGCCGAGCAATCGCGAAAGGCTCACTAGAAACAAAAAGGCCCGCGGAGAGCGGGCCTTTAATTGGGGTCTGTCCCTGATTATTTCAGGGCAGCCTCCACCGCGCGCTTCGCCATCACGGTGATGAGATGCGCGCGGTACTCGGGTGAAGCATGCAGGTCGTTATTGAGGCCATCCGGCTTCACCTTGATGCCCGCGACCGACTCGGGCGCGAATTTCGATGACAGGGCCTTTTCCATCTCGCCCTGGCGGAATGCACTGGCGCCGGCGCCCGTGACGCCGACCCGCACCTCATTTCTCCCACTTCCGCCGAAATCCGCGACGTAGACGCCGACCAGCGCGAAGCGCGAGGCCGGGTTGCGGAACTTCATGTACGCGCCGCGCTTCGGTACCTGGAACGTGACCGAGGTGATGAGCTCGCCGGGTTCGAGCGCGGTCTCGTAGAGGCCCTTGAAGAACTGGTCCGCCGCGATCTTGCGCTTATTGGTAGTGATGGTGGCGTTCAGCGCGAGCACAGCGGCTGGATAGTCCGCGGCCGGATCGCTGTTGGCGAGCGAGCCGCCAATCGTTCCCATGTGGCGCACCTGACGGTCGCCGATCAGGGCGGCCATCGCCGCGAGCGATGGAATCGCTCTCTTGACGTCGGATGATCCCGCGACCTCAGCGTGTCTCGTCATCGCGCCGATCTCGACCGAGCTGCCCGAGGCCTTGATGCCCGAGAGGTCCTTGATCGTGCCGAGGTCGATGAGATCCGACGGTGACGTGAGGCGCAGCTTCATCGCCTGCACCAGGCTCTGTCCGCCGGCGAGGTAGCGGCCTTCGCTCTTGCTACCGGCAAGAGAGATGGCGTCTTTGGTCGACGAAGGCTTGTGGTATTGGAATGCGTGCATGGTTTTTTCTCCTAAGCTCTGTGCATGGCGCGCCAGACCTGCTGCGCGGTGGCGGGCATTGGGACGTCTTTGACGCCGAGCGCGTCGGTGATCGCGTTCATCACTGCGGCGGGCGCGCCGATCGCACCGGCCTCGCCGCACCCCTTCACGCCGAGCGGGTTGTGCGTGCAAGGCGTCTCGCGCGTATCGATCTTGAAGAGCGGCAGGTCGCTCGCTCGCGGCAGGCAGTAGTCGGCAAGCGATCCGGTCACGAGCTGGCCGGTCTCGTCGTACTTGCAGCCTTCGGTCAGCGCCTGGCCGATGCCCTGCGCGAGGCCGCCGTGCACCTGGCCCTCGACGATCATCGGATTGATGATCTTGCCGAAATCATCGACGGCTGTGAACGCGACGATCTGCGATGCGCCGGTCTCTTTATCGACTTCCACTTCGCAGACGTAGCTGCCCGCCGGGAAGGTGAAGTTCGCCGGATCGTAGAACGCGTTCTCGTTCAGGCCCGGCTCGAGCTTGTCGAGCGGGTAGTTGTGCGGCACGTAGGCGGCGAACGCCACCTCGCCGAACATCTTCTTCTTGTCGGTGCCCGCGACCTTGAAGACGCCCTTGTCGTATTCGATGTCGCCTTCCGCTGCTTCGAGGAGATGCGCCGCGATCTTCTTGCCCTTTGCAATCACCTTGTCGAGCGCCTTCACGATTGCCGTGCCGCCAACCGCAAGCGAGCGCGAGCCGTACGTGCCCATGCCGAAGAGGATCTTCGATGTGTCGCCGTGCACGATCTCCACCTGCTCGATCGTCAGGCCGAGCCGGTCCGCCACCACCTGGGCGAACGTCGTCTCGTGGCCCTGGCCGTGCGCGTGCGATCCGGTGAACACCGTCACAGTTCCCGTCGGGTGCACGCGGATCTCGCCAGCTTCGAACAGCCCTGCGCGCGCACCGAGGCTTCCCGCGACATTCGAGGGCGCGATGCCGCACGCCTCGATGTAGCAGGCATAGCCCAGCCCGCGCAGCTTGCCCTTGCGCTGCGATTGCTCGCGGCGGTCCTTGAAGCCCGCCACGTCGGCGATCTTCATGGCCGCATCGAGCGTAGCTTCATAATTGCCGGTGTCGTAAAGCAGCGCAACCGGCGTCTGGTACGGGAACTGTCGGATGAAGTTCTTGCGCCGAATCTCCGCCGGATTCATCTTCATCTCGCGCGCCGCCGTCTCGACCAGGCGCTCGACCACGTAGGTCGCTTCCGGCCGGCCGGCGCCGCGGTACGCATCGACCGGCGTGGTGTTGGTGAACACGGCGGTGACTTCGCAGTAGATGAGCGGCGTCGTGTACTGGCCAGCAAGCAGCGTGGCGTAGAGGATCGTCGGAATGCACGAGGCGAACGTGGAGAGGTAAGCGCCCAGGTTCGCCGTGGTGTGCACGCGCATCGCCAGGAACTTGCCGTCCTTGTCGAGCGCGAGCTCCGCAGTCGTCGTGTGGTCGCGACCGTGCGCATCGGACACGAAGGCTTCCGAGCGATCGGAAGTCCACTTCACCGGGCGTGCGAGCTGGCGCGATGCCCAGGTGACCACCACGTCTTCGGCGTAGAGA
>JAFARH010000331.1 GCA_019245555.1 Betaproteobacteria bacterium | reverse complement strand
AGGTAAGGACCACGACGCGATCGGTGAGCTCCATGACCGCGCGCATGATGTGTTCGACGAAAACGATCGTCGCACCCTGGTCGCGGATCGCGCGCACGAGGCGGATCGCCTCGTCCATCTCGGCAGGCGTGAGCCCGGAGAGCACTTCGTCGAGAAAAAGGAGCTTCGGCCGCGATGCGAGTGCGCGCGCGAGCTCTAGGAACTTGCGCTGGTGGAGATTCAGTTCACTCGGCAGCGCGTATGCCTTCGCTGCGAGTCCGGTGAATTCGAGCCAGCGCCAGGCCTGCGCTTCAGCGCTCGCGCGATCCATGACCACCTGCCCGAACATCGGGGGCAGCGCAACGTTATCCAGCACGGTAAGGTGCGCGAACGGTCGCGGGATCTGGTAGGTGCGCGCGATCCCTGCCCGCGCGATGCGATGCGCAGGTTGCCCGACGAGCTCCTCGCCTTCGAAAACGAGCGAGCCGGAGTCCGCGCGGTAATGACCGCTCACCACGTTAATGAAGGTCGACTTGCCGGACCCATTCGGTCCGACGAGGCCCAGGATCTCGCCGCGACGCACCTCGAGGCTCGCCTCTGTGAGGGCCTGCACGCCGCTGAACGCCTTGCTTACGCCGCGCGCGATGAGGATCGGTTCGGAGCTCGGGGACGCTCGGTTAACAAATGCGCGAACTGGTTCGACTTCCGTCCTCGAGGTCGGCCGCGCAGCCGGTTTCCGGCGCCAGTGCTTCAGCAGCATGCCGACGATGCCCTCCGGCATGAGCACGATCACCGCGATCAGGATTACGCCCACCAGGGCACGTCCGAGGACCGGGGCCTCGCCCGCCGTAAAGCCGTAGAGCAGTGCCGTGATCGCGACGGCGCCGATAGCGGGTCCCAGCCAGTGGCGAGTTCCACCGAGCGCGCTCATCAGAACGACGTTCACCGCAAGCGCGATGGAGAACGTTTCGGCGACGGTGACGTAGGAGACGAAGATGGCGTGAATGCCGCCGGCGAGACCGGCCAAGGCGCAAGAGAGGCCAAAGGCAGCGAGCTTGAAGCGATAGGTCGGCACACCCATCACTTCGGCGACGTCTTCATCGTCGTGAATGGCAAAAAGGCCGGTGCCGAAGCGCGAGTAGTAGATCGCGTGCGCTATCCACACGGTCGCCACTGCGATCGCAAGCATCAAGAGGTACAGCGTGCCGGACGGCGTTGGCGCGAGCTTTGGGATGTCGGCCAGGAGCTGGATGCCCGGTCCGCCATCCACCGTGTTGAGCATGATGGTGCCCATGACAAACGTAATGGCGAGCGTGAGCAAAGCAAAGAGCTCGCCGCGGAGCGCGCGCACGCGGAAGACGATCGCTCCCAATATCAAACCTAAAAGCGCGGCCGCGCCTGCTGCGAGTGGCAGCGTGGCGAGGAACGGCCAGCCGTAGTTGAAGACGATGCCCGCGGTGACGTACACCCCGACACCGAAGAAGGCGCCGTGCCCGAAGGAAAAGTAGCCGGAATACCCGCTGAGGATGTTCCAAGAAGTCGCGAGCACCACCGCGTGCAACAACAGGTAGAGAAACGTCTCATAGAACGCCGGGAGGCCGAGGAAGGGCACCGCGGCAAAAACGACGGCAAAGCCGATGAAGGCCGAAGCGACGCGCATCAGAATTTCGCCGGCCGGAAAAGAATGATCGCAATGAGCAGCGTGAACGACACGAGCGGCGCCCACGTCGGTGCGGTTACGGCCATCGTGAGCGCCTCGCTCACGCCGATCAGGATCCCCGCGAGAAGCGGTCCAAGCGCGCTGCCCAGCCCGCCGATCATCACCGCGGCGAACACCACGCCCATCCACCCGTAGATCTGCACCGGTGCGAGCGTGTGCGTGAGCGCGAGGCAGAGCCCCGCCACCGCGGCGAAGGCCGCCGCCAGCCCGGAGATCAGGTAGCCAAGGCGCTTCTCATTCACCCCGAAAGCCGCCGCCATCGGCGCGTCTTCCGTCATGGCGCGCGCGGCGCGGCCGAAATCGGTGAAGCGAAGGAGCGCCCACATGGCACCGCAAAGTGCCATCGCCACGATCAGCGTCAGCAATTCCGGGAATGGAATGTAGAAGGCGCCGACCTTCCAGCGGATCGCGCCGTAAACGCTTTCCATGCGCTGGAAGTCCGCCGTCCAGATACGCTGAATCCCTGCCTCGATGATCGTCGTCAGCCCGAACGTGACGACGAGCGTGTTCAGCATGTCGGCCGCATAGCGCGAGAGAAACCAGTGCAGCGCCATGCCGGCAAGAAAAAAGAGCGGCACCGTGACGACGAGCGTGACAAACGGATCCAGCCGGCCCGCGAGCTGAAAGGTGAGGTAGCCGCCGAGGAAGGCGAGCGCAAAGTGCGCCAGGTTCACTTGACGCAGCATTCCCCACGAGAGCGAGAGCCCGAGTCCCAGCAGCCCGTAGAGCGCGCCGATGAACACGCCGGAAAGCAGCGACTGCCCGAGGAGCGTCGCGCTCGGCATTTACACGCCGCTCAGCTTAGACCGGCTTTACGCCCGGCGCAGCCCACTGCTCGGGATGGATGACGACCCACCGCCCCTGCTGCAGCTGCTTCACCTTGTAGAGGTCGGAACCTTCGACGTAGTTCTGCGGCCCATCCCAACGCAGCGTGCCGAAAAGCGTCTTCACCTGGTTTTTCTTCAGCCACGCAGCGAGCGTCTTGTCATCGAGGCTCTTGGTCGCGTTGACGACCGTTTCGAGCACCTGCCATGCGGCATACATGATCGCCGACTGCAGGTCCACGGACGTATAGGGGATGCCCGCTTCCTTGGCGCGCTCGGCGTACGTCTGGACGAACTGCGCGATCTGCGGATCGTCGGTGAACGGCGGATGGGATTCGAACGTCGTCAGCGCGAGCGAGCCCTGCGCCTCCGGCATCTTGAGCATCGGGCCCGGCGCGGGGAAGAGATGCACCTGGCTCGGAGGCCGGTAATCGATGCGCTTCATCGCCTCCAGCATCAGCACCGGATCGATGCCATTGGTGCCGCCCCACAGGAAGTCGGGATTCGCGTCCTTCACGCGGCTCGCAATCGGTCCGAAGTCGCGATTGCCGAACTCATATTCGATGTCGAGGACGAGCTGCAGCCCGCGCTTCTTCAGCACATCGCGCGCGCCGCCGGAGATGTAGTGCACCGAGGGAAACTTGCTCGTCACGATGGCCACCGTCTTCGGCGGCTTCGGCAGCTTCGCGGCCGCATCGAATATGTGGTTGGGCCAGACGTTCTCAGGATCGAACGGGCCGCCCGCCGTCTGGAACTGCATGTCGTACTTCGCGAGCTTCGGGATGCCGAACGAGGTGTGCAGCAGCAACTTGTTGTAGCGCTGCGCCACGCCCATCGCGGCGAGGATCGACGCCGTTGCGTAAGGGCTCTGGATCAGGTCGACCTTATCGGCCGTGATCAGTTGCTCATAGATCGTGCGTGTTAGCTCGGGCTTGGATTGATCGTCGCGCACGATCCACTCGACCTGGCGGCCGAGCAGCCCGCCGCGCTTGTTCAGGTTCTCGACATAAATGTCGGCCGTGACCTTGTGGATGATGGCGAGCGATGCGAGCGGCCCGGTCAGGGGCAGCGTGCTGCCGATACGGATCGGTCCACCTTGCGCTCTCGCGATGCCAGGCATCGCGAGCGTCGAAAGCAGCGCGCCTCCAGCCGCGAGCGCGCGGCGTCGGTCGATTTCCATGCTTGCTCCTCCTCAGGACGTAGAGTTATATTGTCCATACGCCAACGCATTGTCAATTGTGAAACGAACCCATAAGCGCCGCGGGGTCCAATCCATCGACACGGGCATTCGCCTGCTCGAAGTCATGGAGAAGGCGAGCGGCCCGCTGCCGCTCAAGGAGCTCGCGGCCGGCGCCGAGCTCGATCCCTCCGGCGCCCACCGTTACCTTGCCAGCTTCGTACGCTGCGGCCTCGTCCGGCAGGATAGCGACAGCCGCTACGACTTTGGGCCCCTGGCGCTTCATATCGGTCTTGCTGCAGTGCGACGCCTCGATCCCGTGCAGGTCACCGAGAGCGCGCTTCCGGCCTTGGTCAAGGAGACTGGCTTCACCGCGCTCCTCTGCGTCTGGAGCAACCGGGGCCCTACGG
>JAFARH010000222.1 GCA_019245555.1 Betaproteobacteria bacterium | reverse complement strand
TACGCCGTCCTCGGCGGCGGCAAGCGCGTGCGGCCGCTCCTCAGCTTCGCCGCGGGCGAAGTGACGGCGGCGCCGCGTGAGCGGCTCGACGTTGCGGCGGCCGCGGTAGAGATGATCCATGCCTACTCGCTCGTGCGCGACGACCGGCCTTGCATGGACGACGTCGTCCTGCGCCGGGGCAAGCCCACGGTGCACGTCGAGTACGACGAAGCCACCGCGCTTCTCGTGGGCGATGCGCTGCAGACGCTCGCTTTCCAGCTCTTGGCCGAGCAGCGGCTCGCCGACGAGCCGCGCGCGCAGCTCGAGATGGTGAAGCTCCTCGGCGTCGCGGCAGGTTCGCGCGGCATGGCCGGCGGCCAGCAGATCGATCTCGAATCCACCGGCAAGGCGCTCGCGGTTGCCGAGCTCGAGTTCATGCACATCCACAAGACCGGCGCGCTCATCCGGGCTGCTGTTTTAATCGGTGCAGCCTGCGGCAAGCCGCTCGATGAGGCGGAGCGCACGGCCCTCGATCGCTATGCGAAGGCGGTGGGGCTCGCCTTCCAGGTCGTGGATGACGTCCTCGACTCCGAGGCGAGCACTGCAACGCTGGGCAAAACGGCCGGCAAAGACTCGAAGCAGGGCAAATCCACCTACGTTTCGGCCCTTGGCGCACCCAAAGCCAAGGCGTTGGCGGAGGAATTGCGGGCGGATGCCCATGCTGCCATCGAGAAGCTCGGCAGTCGCGGTGCACGCCTCGCGGCGCTCGCAGACTTCGTGGTTCTGCGAAAATTCTAGGTTCGCATGTCCACGGTCATCGAAAACCTCAGCGGCGACGCGTCTTACGACCCGACCCGCTACGAGCTACTCAAGACGATCGACGATCCGGCGCAGTTGCGCTCGCTCGATCGTCGTCAGCTCGGCCAGCTGGCCGATGAGCTTCGGGCGTACGTGCTCGAGTCAGTCTCGAAGACCGGCGGCCATCTTTCCTCGAACCTCGGCACGGTCGAGCTCACTATCGCGCTCCACTACGTCTTCGATACACCCGAGGATCGCATCGTCTGGGACGTCGGCCACCAGACCTATCCGCACAAGATCCTGACCGGCCGCCGCGAAGGCATGGCGCGCCTGCGGATGAACGACGGCATCTCGGGCTTCCCCCGCCGTAGCGAGTCGAAGTACGACACGTTCGGCACGGCGCATTCCTCCACTTCGATCTCCGCAGCACTTGGCATGGCGGTGGCGGCGAAGGCCAAAGGCGAGGACCGGCGCGCGATTGCCGTGATCGGCGACGGCGCGATGTCGGCCGGCATGGCGTATGAAGCGATGAACAACGCCGGCGCCATGGATGCGAATCTCCTTGTGATCCTCAACGACAACGAGATGTCAATCTCGCCTCCAGTGGGCGCGCTCACGAACTATCTGGCGCGCCTGCTTTCAGGCCGTATCTACGCCAGCGCGCGACGTGCGAGCGAGCATCTATTGAAGCGCGTCGGCGTCTGGGAGCTTGCCCGGCGTGCGGAAGAGCACGTCAAAGGCATGGTTACGCCCTCGACCCTGTTCGAGGAATTTGGGTTCAACTACCTCGGGCCCATCGACGGTCATGACCTGGACGCACTCGTCCCCACGCTCATCAACATCAAGCAGCTGAAGGGGCCGCAGTTCCTGCACGTCATCACGCGCAAGGGCCAGGGCTACAAGCTCGCCGAGGACGACCCCATCGCATATCACGGCCCCGGCAAGTTCAATCCCGCCGAGGGTCTGAAAAAGGCAGTGGGTGCGAAGCCCACGTATTCGCAGATCTTCGGCCAGTGGCTCTGCGACATGGCCGAGCGCGATCCGCGCTTGATGGCGATCACGCCGGCGATGCGCGAAGGCTCGGGCATAGTGGAGTACTCGGAGCGCTTCCCCAAGCGCTACTTCGACGTCGGCATCGCCGAGCAGCATGCAGTGACGGTCGCCGCCGGCATCGCCTGCGAGGGCTTCCGGCCGGTGGTGGCGATCTATTCGACCTTCCTGCAACGCGGCTACGACCAGTTCATCCACGACGTCGCGATCCAGAATCTGCCGGTACTGTTTGCGCTCGATCGCGGCGGCATCGTCGGCGGCGATGGCGCGACGCATAACGGCGCCTTCGACTTCGCCTACCTGCGCACGGTGCCCAACATGACCGTGATGGCGCCGTCCGATGCGGAAGAGCTACGGCGGATGCTCAGCACCGGCATGACGATCAACGGTCCATCGGCAGTCCGCTATCCGCGTGGTGCCGCGCTTGGCGAGACTACGAAAGATCTCCCCACCTTGCCGGTGGGCAAAGGCGAAATCCGCCGCAAGGGGACGGGCATCGCCATCCTTGCCTTCGGCACGATGCTCAAGCCCGCGCTCGACGCCGCCGAGGCGCTCAACGCGACGGTCGCCAACATGCGCTTCGTGAAGCCGCTCGACGTCGAGCTCGTGAAACAGCTTGCCGAGTCGCATCATCTAATAGTCACTGTGGAAGAACACCAGATAATGGGCGGGGCGGGCAGCGCGGTTTGCGAAGCCCTCGCACAAATGAAAATCGAAAAGCAGGTATTGCTGTTGGGGCTGCCCGACCGCTTCATCGACCACGGCGATCCTGCACGGCTTCTCGCGTCGGTAGGCCTCGATGCCGAGGGCATCACCAAGGCGATAAAATCGAAGCTATGAAGGCGCGCGACCTGCAAAATATCCCTGATGTCCAGTCCAGCCCGGACTCGCGCAAGCTCGCGATCGATCAGGTCGGCATCAAGGCCATTCGCCATCCGGTGAAGATCATGGAGCGCTCGGGCGGCGTGCAGCACACCATCGCGCTCTTCAATATGTACGTCGGCCTGCCGCACCACTTCAAGGGCACGCACATGTCGCGCTTCGTCGAGATACTCGAGGCGCACGAGCGCGAGATCACCGTCGAGACCTTCCAGGCGATGCTCAAGGAAATGGTCGAGAAGCTCGAGGCCGAGGAAGGCAAGATCGAGATGGCCTTCCCGTACTTCATCGAGAAGAAGGCCCCGGTGTCAGGCGTAAAGAGCCTGATGGACTACGAGGTCGTTTTCACGGGCGAGATCAAGAAGAAAAAGCAGACCTTCAGCATGAAGGTCCTCGTGCCGGTGACGAGCCTCTGCCCCTGCTCGAAGAAGATCTCCGAGCGCGGCGCACACAACCAGCGCTCGCACGTCACGGTCACTGCGCGCACGAACGACTTCGTCTGGATCGAGGAAATCGTCGACCTGGTGGAGAAACAGGCTTCCAGCGAGCTCTTCGGCTTGCTCAAGCGGCCGGACGAGAAGTACGTCACCGAGCGCGCCTACGACAACCCCAAGTTCGTCGAGGACCTCGTGCGCGACGTCGCCGCCGTGCTCAACCTCGACGAGCGCATCGAGGCCTACGTGGTCGAGTCGGAGAACTTCGAGTCGATCCACAACCACAGCGCCTACGCGCTGATCGAGAAAGACAAGCGAACGCGCTAGCGCAGGATTTCGCTGCGCAACGGGGCCGCATGCTCGCGGAGGTGGAGGCGATGTATGCCGACACCCAGCGCGAGACCGGCTTGAGGGGCATGTCTCCCGCCGTGCGCGCAGCGATGGGCAAGGTCGAGCGCCATCGCCTGGTGCCGCGCGAGCAGCAAGCTGCGGCCTACGCCAATCGTCCGCTGCCGATCGGTAACGACCAGACTATCTCGCAGCCCTACATCGTCGCGCTCTCAGCGGATCTGCTCGCACCGCAGGCCGACCACGTGGTGCTGGAGGTGGGCACCGGCTCCGGGTATCAGGCGGCCGTGCTGGCCGAGGTGGTGGGGCGCGTGTACACCATCGAGCTCATTGAAGCCCTTGGCCGCGCGGCCGAGAGCCGGTTGCAGGAGATGGGCTATCGCAACGTCGAAGTGCGCATCGGCGACGGCTATGCCGGCTGGCCCGAGAAGGCGCCCTACGATGGGATCGTGGTCACGGCGGCGGCGCCGAAGATTCCGCCGGCGCTCGTCGAGCAGCTTAAGCCCGGCGCGCGCATGGTGATTCCGGTGGGGGCAGACGGCTTCATCCAATACCTCAAGCTCGTCACGAAGCGCGCCGACGGCGGCTACGACGAGGGCGAGGTCATTCCGGTGAGATTTGTACCGCTGGTACCCGGGAAGAAATAGCTAGAAGCGCCGGGTGAGTGTCATCGTGTCGCCGTCACGCTTCATCTCGACGCGGTTCAGGAAAGTCATGCCGAGGAGCGCGATGCCGAGGCCTTGCTCGACGACGATGGCGTCGACGTCGTGCAGCTCGATGCCGCCGACCTTGATCGTGGCGAGCTTCACGAGGTAGCCTGAGTTCAAGCCGTTGGCGGTCTGCATAGCGAGCGGCTGTCCTGCGCGCCAGTCGATGCCGAGGCGCGTTGCTTCGGCCGCCGGCAGCACTACGGTGGATGCGCCGGTATCCACGACGCTGCGCACCGAGCGACCGTTGATCGCGGCTTCGGCGAGAAAGTGTCCCTGTGCGTCGGCGGCGAGGGTCACGCTTTCGCGGCTCGCAGCCGGTGGAGCACCGCGGTAGTGCTGGCCGAGCGAGAGGACGCGCTGCTGGCCATCGATCTCCACCGTTGCGCTGTCATGCCCCACGGAAACCACCGTAATCCCGCGCCAGCTTTGGCCCTCCTTGACGGTTTTCGGGTCGCCGCCGTCAACGGCGAGCACCACTGCGCTCCTCCCGATCACGCCGATGAGCGCGACCTGCTGGGCGCTGGCCGCTCCGCAGGCAAGGAGCAGGACACAAAGGCAAATAAAATGGCGCATCGTGAGACCGGTAGCGATCTTTAGGGCCTCTTCAACCGAAGGGCCGGGTTATTTTGCCACCTACCTCGAGCGCCGCTCAATTGACTGGCGGCTGGTACAGCTCGACTCAGGCGACGCCGTGCCGCGCGACGCGCGCAAGTTCGGCGGGCTCGTCTTCATGGGCGGACCCATGAGCGTGAACGACGAGCTGCCATGGATTATTCCGGCGCTCGAGCTCGTGCGCGACGCGGTGCGCAAGGATGTTCCGGTGCTCGGGCATTGCCTCGGCGGTCAGCTGATGGCGAAGGCGCTCGGCGGCGCGGTGCGTGTCAACCGCGTGAAAGAAATCGGCTGGGGCGAGGTGCGGGTCGCCGACAACGAAGTGGCGCGCGAGTGGCTCGGCGATGTCCAGTCGTTCGAATCCTTCCACTGGCATGGCGAGACCTTCAGCATCCCGCCCGGCGCGACACGCGTCATGCAGAACGCGCACTGCGAAAATCAGGGCTTCGCGCTCGGGCGGCACTTCGGCATGCAGTGCCACGTCGAGATGACGGCTGAGCTCATCAACGCGTGGATTGCGACCGGCGGTGAGGAGATCGCCGAGAGCCGCTCAAGCCCCGCTGTGCAGGAACCGGCTGAGATCACGCGCGGCATGGAGCCGCGCCTGATGGCGCTGAACCAGGTGGCGAACCGGATCTACGACCGCTGGACTGAAGGAATTAGTCGCGGAAATTGATGAACTGGACGGGGATGTCTGTGACCGACGTCCTCACCATTTGAATCGCAGCCTGCAGATCGTCCTTCTTACTGCCTGAGACGCGCACCGCGTCGCCCTGGATCGAGGCGGCGACTTTCATCTTCGAATCCTTGATCATCTTCTGGATCTGCTTCGCCTTCTCCTGCGCAATGCCAACCTTGACGGTGATCGGACGCTTCACCTTGTCGCCCGAGATCTTCTCGATCGCGCCGACCTCGAGCGAGCGCACGTCGACGCCGCGCTTGGCGAGGCGTCCGCGCAGCACGTCGGTCACCTGGCCAAGCTTGAACTCGTCGTCGGCGTAGACGGTGAGGACCATCTCGGCCTGCTCGACGCGGGCATCCGAGCCCTTGAAGTCGAACCGGTTCGAGACTTCCTTATTGGTCTGCTCGACCGCGTTCTTCACTTCCTGCTGGTTGACCTGCGAGACGATGTCGAAAGAGGGCATAGGGGCGCGATTTTAGTCTTTGGTGGTGGCCCAACGCTCATGGTCGCGCCAACGGCCCGCGATCTTCAGGTAGCGCGGCGAAAACCCCTCCCGCCGGAAACCCAGCCCGCGGACCAGCGCACGCGAAGCACGATTGCCCGGCTGGATATTCGCTTCGAGGCGGTGCAGCTTGAGGCGCCGGAAAGCGTCGTCCATGACGAGGCGTAATCCTTCTGCCATCAGCCCCTGGCCATGGTGGGGCGCGAAAGCGTAATAACCGAGATAGGCGCTGTGGAAGTTGCCGCGGACGATCTCGCTCACGTTGACAACGCCGACGAGCTCGTCCGAGGTGCGCAGACGAACCAGGTACGCGGCCTGCGTGGGGCGTCCTGCACGGCGCAGATATTTGCGGAAGGCCGCAGTTGTGCTGGGAGCGGAAACCCAGCGGCTATGGAGGCGGCGGCTGCGACGGACTGCGGCAAGGAACTCGGCGGCATCGCGCGCGCTCGGGCGCGAGAGCCGGACGCGCGGCTTCAACGGAGGTTGAGCTGCTGCAGCTCCTCGATCCAGCGCAGCGTGGCGGCGCGCAACCACTCGACGTCGTCCGGACCGTTCTGCAGCGTGTACAGCGCAAGGTTGAGCGCCTTGCCGCGGACCAGCATGAAAGTCATGCTGTTCAGGAGGTAGCGCGGCTCGGCCTTGGAGCGCGGCGGGTCGGGCAGGCGGGCCCCCTGCATGATGGAGACGACGTCCTGCTCCTTGCGAAGCTCGGCGATCAGCTTTGGGCGGCGCGGCTCGGCGTCGAGATAGGTGCGCAGAGCGAGTTTCGGGTCGGGTGGCGAGCCCAGGTCGCGCATCGCATCGGTGACCAGGCTGCGGAACCCGGCCGCGGTGACGCGGGCTGTCTGCAGGTCGCGCGGCGTGACGATGATGGCGTAGCGGCGCAGCTCCGGCGAGTCGCCGACGGTGAAGCGTCGCACGTCTGCGTCTTCGAGCGCGAAGAGCAGGATCTTGTTCGTCGCCGACGTGAGTTGCTCGCCGAGCTCGAGCAGGCGCGGCGAGCCGGTTGCCTGTACGGCGGCGAAGCCGGAGGGCGTGTCGAGCGCGAGCCTCGTCTCGCCGACTTGCACCGCGAATGGCGCCGCGAGCACCGTGGTGGAGAGCACTGCGAGCAAGAGGCCGAGGAAGCGCACGCAGGCAGCATTCTAAGCCGCCTGCGCCGGATCACTTATCATGCCGCCGTGAACATCCTTAGCAAGCTGCCGAAAGGCAAGAAGGTCGGCATCGCGTTTTCCGGCGGGCTCGATACGAGCGCGGCGGTGCACTGGATGCGCGCGAAGGGCGCGATTCCCTACGCGTACACCGCGAACCTCGGGCAGCCTGACGAAAAGGACTACGACGAGATCCCGCGCAAGGCGCTCGCCTACGGTGCGAAGAAAGCCAAGCTCGTCGAGTGCCGCCCGCAGCTCGTTGCCGAAGGCATTGCCGCAATCCAGTGCGGTGCCTTCCATATCAGCACTGCCGGCAACACCTACTTCAACACCACGCCGCTTGGGCGTGCCGTGACCGGCACGATGCTGGTCGTCGCGATGCGCGAGGATGGAGTCGACATCTGGAGCGACGGCAGCACCTACAAGGGCAACGACATCGAGCGTTTCTACCGCTACGGCCTGCTCGCTAATCCGCACCTGCGCATCTACAAGCCGTGGCTCGATCAGAAGTTCATCGACGAGCTCGGCGGGCGCAAGGAGATGTCCGATTACCTGGCCGGCGCGGGTCTCGAGTACCACATGAGCGCCGACAAGGCGTACTCGATGGATTCCAACCTCCTCGGCGCGACGCACGAGGCGAAGGACCTCGAGCACCTCGACAAGGGCATCTCGATCGTCAAGCCCATCATGGGCGTTGCGTTCTGGCGCGATGGCGTCAAGGTGAAGCCTGAGAAGGTCACCGTGCGGTTCGAGGAAGGTGCGCCCACAGCGCTCAACGGCCAGCGCTTCACCGACGCGGTGAAGCTGGTGGCAGAAGCGAACACGATCGGCGGCCGGCACGGCCTCGGCATGTCCGACCAGATCGAGAACCGCATCATCGAGGCGAAGAGTCGCGGCATCTATGAGGCGCCGGGCATGGCGCTCCTCCACATCGCCTATGAGCGGCTGGTCACAGGTATCCACAACGAGGACACGATCGAGCAGTACCGGATGAATGGGCGGCGCCTCGGGCGGCTCCTCTACCAGGGACGCTGGTTCGACCCGCAGACCATGATGCTGCGCGAGAGCGCGCAGCGCTGGGTGGCGCGTGCGGTGAGCGGGGAGGTGACGCTCGAGCTCCGCCGTGGCAACGATTACTCGATCGTGAAGACGAAGAGCGCCAATCTCACTTACCGTCCCGAGCGCCTGACGATGGAGAAGGGGAAGGACATCTTCTTCACGCCAGCGGACCGCATCGGGCAGCTCACGCTGCGTAACCTCGACATCGCCGACACGCGCGACAAGCTCGAGCTCTACAGCAAGGCGCGCTTGCTTGGCGACAACGTGCCGCTGCTCGGCACGAAGAAAAAAGCTAAGACTTAACCTTCCCGAGGACGAGGAGTTCGAGGAGCGCCTTCTGGGTGTGCAGGCGGTTCTCGGCTTCGTCCCAGACCACGCTCGCCGGCCCGTCGATCACTTCGGCGGCGACTTCTTCGCCACGGTGAGCGGGCAGGCAGTGCATGAAGAGGGCGCCCTTTTTCGCCGCCTTCATCATCTCGGCGTCGACTTGCCAGTCCTGGAAGTCGCGCTTTCGTTCCTCGTTCTCGGCCTCGAAGCCCATCGAGGTCCAGACGTCCGTGGTGACCAAGTCGGCGCCCTTCGCCGCCGCCATCGGATCACTGAACGTCTCGCAGCTCTTGTTGAGACGCTCGGGCTCGACTTCATAGCCGGGCGGTGTCGAGATATGCAGGCGGAAGCCGAATATCTCGGCCGCCTCGATCCAGGTATTGCAAACGTTGTTCGAGTCGCCGATCCAGGCGACGATGCGGCCTTTGATCGCGCCGCGGTGCTCGACGTACGTGTAGACGTCCGCCAGGATCTGGCAGGGGTGGTATTCGTCCGTCAGGCCGTTGATCACCGGCACGCGCGAGTTCGCGGCGAAGCGATCAATGATGTCCTGCTGGAAAGTGCGCACCATGATCACGTCGCACATGCGCGAGATCACCTGGGCTGCATCTTCCACAGGCTCGCCGCGGCCAAGTTGCGAGTCGCGCGTGAAGAGATAGATCGCGGCTCCGCCGAGCTGGTGCATGCCCGATTCGAACGACATGCGCGTGCGCGTAGAGGGCTTCTCGAAGATCATGGCGAGCGTGCGGTCTTCGAGTGGCCAATAGCGCTGGTAGCGCTTGAACTTGTCCTTGATCGCCTTGGTGCGCGCGAAGAGGTACTCGTGCTCGGCGCGCGAGAAGTCGCTGAACCGCAGGAAATGGCGCAGCGCCGGCTTCTTGCCGGTCGCTACTGTCTTCCCCTTCTTCACTAGGCCGCGGCGACGCGCTTCTCTAGGAAGCGCTGCAC
>JAFARH010000120.1 GCA_019245555.1 Betaproteobacteria bacterium | reverse complement strand
CCATCACGTTCGGGAACGCGAGCCCGAACGTGAGCACGCAGACGATCACCTTCAGGACAAACCTGATCTTCTGCGGCCGATTCATCTGGTTGTAGGGCGTGCTCTGCGGCTTCTGGTCTTTCATCGTCTCTCCTTGCCCCCGGACTGTAGGCCGCGGCGGCTGACGATTTGCTGTAAGCAGCCGATGAATGACCGGCGCGGAACTTGCGTTTACCTGTCGAATGCTCCGAACCGTTGCCTTGTGCCTGCTGATCGCCGGGTGCGTGCCGGTGCCGGAGAGCGATGTCTGGCAGCCGCGGAATGTAGTTAGTCGAAGCGCGGGGTCTTGTTGAGGTAGTGCTTCCGCATCTCCGGGCGAAAGCGCTCCATCATTTCGCGGTTCATATCGAGCGGCGGCTTGGCGTCGGCCGGCAGGAACGAGAAGTAGGGCGTGCCCTTCGTGTCCTCTTCGAACTGCGTTTTCGCTTTCGCCAGGATCTCCGGCTGCGTAACGAGGTCGAGGAGCGTCGCCGCCAGCACTTTTGCGCCCGCGACTTCGCCTTTGTGCGCGATCGAGCTGATCGGCGTCACGGCCGCCTGCCAGTTGTGATAGTTCACGCCGGGGACGCTCGCCGGAAAAGTGAAGTAACCCGAGGGAACGTTCCACGTCACGTCGCCGTTGTCGTTCGAGGCGAAACCTTGCGGCCGCGAGCCCGATTTCATCGGCTCCGCGTTCAGGCCCGTAACTTTCACGCCGAGCGCAGTCTGGAAGTCCTTCGCGAATTTCTCTTCCTCGGCGCTCCACTTCGGGTTGCCGACCTCGTCGATGTTCTTCTGCAGCGCGTCGGCGAGCACGCGGTTGCCGAGCTGCGGCCAGGCGGAGGCGTTGATCTCCATCTCCATCGTGGTCCCGGTCATGAGCGCCGCGCCGCGGCCGATGTTCACGAGCTTGTCGAAGTTCTCCTTCGCCCACGGCGCATTCGCGTCGCGCACGAACCACCAGATCTGGCCGAGGTCCGGAATGATGTTGGGCTGGATGCCGCCGATCGTGATGGTGCGGTGCGCGCGCTGCGTCGGGCGCAGGTGCTCGCGCAGCTTGTCGTAGCCCATGTCCATCAGCTCCACCGCATCCACGGCGTCCTTCCCATCCCACGGGTTGACCGCGCCGTGCGCGGTCTTGCCGTGGAAAGTGAACTTCGCGCTGATCGCGGCGTAGTTCTGCAGCCCGTAGCCGGTGCTCAGGTTGTCGCCGATGTGGATGAGCATCGCTGCATCGGCGTCCTTGAAGAGCCCCGCTCGCACGAGGAACGGCCGGCTCACCAGCTGCTCTTCCGCCGGCCCGAACGAGATCGCGATCGTGCCCGGCAGCTTGTAGCGCTCCATCACGCGCTTCAGGGCATACGCCGCGCCGACCGCGACCGCGCCGTGCGTGTTGTGGCCTTCCATATGGCCTGGCGCATCCTTGATCATGGGCTTCCGCTCGATACTGCCCGGCGTCTGCGAGCCGCCGGGCAGCGCGTCGATCTCCGTGACGATCACGATCTTGGGCTTGCCGCTTCCCCACTGTGCCCAGACGTTGGTCGGCATGCCCGCGCCGCCGGTCTCGACCTTGAAGCCGATGCCTTCGAGCGTTTGTTTCAGGAACTTGGCGCTCTCGACTTCCTGCATACCTAGCTCGCCGAAGTAGTAGAGCGAGTCGCCCACCAGCGCGATCTGCTCGGCGTTCCTGTCGATCGCCTCGAAGGCGAGCTTCTTGCGCTCATCCTGGGCGTTCGCCGCCAGTACATAGGTCAGTGCCAGCCCGGCCAGCAATGGACGCATCACAGGTCTTTCTCTCCACTGCGCGGCATGAGCTCCGGGAAGCGAGGACTGAAGTTGTCACGGTTCGGCATCTTCACCTTCGGGAGCGCCTGCGCGTTCATCACGTCCTTCTCGCCGATCAGCTTGTTCTGCGCCAGGAGGTACGCGGTCAGCGCGTAGACCTCGTTGTCAGTGAGCGAGCGCGGCTGCTGCCACGGCATCGCGCGGCGGATGAAGTCGAAGAGCGTGGTCGAGTAAGGCCAGAAATTGGCGATGGTCTTAGGCGCGTCGATGCTCTTGATCGGCGGCGCGCCGACGAGCGCGGCGCTTATGCCGCCCTTGGCGCCTTCGCCGTGGCAGTGCATGCATTTCTGCGCGTAGATCGCGGAACCCTCGGCCGCCGTGCCGCTGCCTTTCGGCAGTCCCTTGCCGTCTGGAAAGACGAAGATGTCCCACGCTGCGAGATCTGCCTGCGTGAGGGGCATGCCGAGATTTGGTCCAGCCGCGAGGGCCGATGTCGCGAGCAGCAGGGTCGCGAGCGGCAGGAGGAGAAAGCTACGCGTAAACATGGCGCACTCCTCCGTTCGCATCGATCGCCCAGCTCGTGATGCTGTTGAAATGCTGGTTGGGGAAGGCGAGCGGCGAAGGGACCTTCGCGGCCTCGCCGCGCTTCGCGACGAAATCCGCCCGCGTCGGCTGGACGTTTCCCTGGTCGTCCCACGCGCGGCTCTGCAGGACTGCCGGGCCGCCGTTCCACTCCCATGGCGCACGGAAGCGCGTGAACGACTTGCTGTTCACGGGCTCTTGCAGCGCCGCCTCAGCCCAGCTCTTGCCGCCATCCGCCGAGACCATCACCTTGGTGATCTTGCCGTTGCCGGAATAGGCGACGCCCGAGATCTCGTAGAAGCCCGGGCCTTTCAACTCCACGCCGAACGAAGGCCGCGTGATGTACGACTTCACTTCCTGGATGAAATAGAAGCGGAAGGCTTTGCCGTTCGGCAGGATCTGCGAGTACGTGCGCGACTCGTAGTAGCTCATTGCCGGCTGCTCGGCGAGCTCGAGGCGCCGGAGCCACTTCACGTTCATGTTGCCTTCCCAGCCGGGGAGGAGGAGCCGCATCGGATAGCCCTGGCCCGGCATGACGCGCTCGCCATTCTGGAAAAGCGCCACCATCGCGTCGTCCATGATCTTGGCGAGCGGCACGCTGCGGGAGAGGCGTTGCGAGTCGGCGCCTTCGGCGATGACCCATTTCGCCTTCGGATCGATCCCGGTCTCCTCGAGCAGC
Source organism: Betaproteobacteria bacterium (assembly GCA_019245555.1). Taxonomy (GTDB): domain Bacteria; phylum Pseudomonadota; class Gammaproteobacteria; order Burkholderiales; family SG8-39; genus SCGC-AG-212-J23. Next base: position 4,895 of record JAFARH010000120.1, on the reverse strand, counting down.
GTCGAAAGAGGCACGCCGGTCCACTCCGCGCACGATGCGAGCCCGTGCAGCGCCTGCACGCTCGCCTGGATCGGCTCCGGTGAGAACATCGGCGCGCTGTTGCCGCCGCACTCGACGAATGTGAAGCGCGACACCGTCGGATACCGCATCAGCGCCTCGGCGGTGAAGACCAGCGGCCGCTTCACGAGCCCGTGGATCGCGAGCCGGTGCTGCGCCGGATCGATCTCGGCGTTGCCGCCGTGCGAGATGGTGAAGTGCAGTCCGTTCGGCGTCACGGTGCCGTGGAGCAGGTGGTGCGGCGTGCGCGCATGCGAGTTGCGCGGCTCGAAGTCCGGATTGCTGAGCGTACGCACCACGCCTTTCTCGTACTTCGACGGCGTGCCATACGGCGGCACCAGAGTGCCCGGTTCGTTGCTCCACACCGGATCGGTGAGCGTCTCCGCCTTGACCGAATAGCCGGTCATGGCAGCCGCCAGGGCTGCGCCGCCACGAAGGAATGCGCGGCGATCGTAGAGTCCGTTGCCTGCTGCCGGAACGAGATCTTTCATTGGATTACCTCATCGACGCGTGCCAGGAAATCTCTCGGGAAGGAGAGGCCCAGTTGCTTGGCGGCCTTTAGATTCACTACGAGCTCGATTCTGGATGCTTGAAGGACGGGTAGATCGGCGGGCTTGGCGCCGTTGAGAACGCGCGCAGCGTAGATGCCCGCCTGGCGGTAAACGTCGGCGACATTCGGACCGTAGCTCATGAGGCCCCCGACCTCGGGGAATTCGCGAAAGGAATAGGACGCCGGAATCGCGTAGCGCGCGGCGAGCTGGACGATCAGCTCGCGGCGGCTTGTGAAGAAGGGATCGGTGGCGACGAGCAGCGCGCTGGCGTGCATCTGCTTCATCGCGCCGAAGACGGCTTCGATCTCGGCTTCCGTCCTCGCGTTGACGATGTCGACCTGCATCCGCATAGCCTCTGCGGCAGCCAGAACGTCATAGGCCGAGGCCTTAGCGTCTGGGTTGTCCGGATTGCCGAGGTAGACGATCTTCGTGGCACCCGGTATCACGTCCTTCAGGATCTCCATGCGCTTGCGATGGAGCGCCGCCCCGCCGCCGGTGACGCCGGTGACATTGCCCCTGGGGTGACTGAGGCTAGCGACCAAGCCGAGCTTCACGGGATCCTCGGCTCCGACGAAGACGATCGGGATGGTCTTGGTCGCGGATTTGGCCGCCAGCGCGGGCGCAAGGCTGCCGGTCGCGACGATGACTGCAACCTTGCGATCGACCAGCTCCGTCGCTAGCTTCGGCAAAAGATCGGGGTGGCTTTCCGCCCAGCGGTATTCGATCGCCACGTTCTTGCCGTCGACGTAGCCGCCTTCCTTGAGTCCACCGCGGAAGGCCTCGACGAGGTGCGCGCGCTCGTTGGACGAGCCGCTATTGAGGAAGCCGATGAACGGGGTCGAGCGCTGCGCGCGGACGACGAGCGGCCACGCCAGCGCTGCGCTACCTGCTAGGAACTGCCGCCGCCGCATGCCTCCTCCCCGAGGGTGAGGAGACTATACGGCTATTCGACGGTGATTTCCTTAACCACTTCGCCGACGCGCAGGCCTTTCGCGCGCACGCGGAGCTTGCCGCGACCTTTCACGGGGATCGATACGCTGCGGCGCGAAACGGTGCCGAGGCTGCGCTGGTAGAAGATGTATTCGTTGTAGAGGCCGCGGCCCCAGCCTTCGAGGTGGCCGACCTCGGTGCGCGCATCACGCGGATCGATGGTGACGCCGCTGATTGGCTCGACTTCGACGAACACCGCCGGATTCGGGTTGAGCTTCTTGGCCGAGTCGAGGACGTAGCTCGGCAGGTAGCCGGCATTCGATACCTCGACTTCGACGCGTCCTTCCTTCACCTTCACGTCCAGCTCGAGCGTCGGCGCCATCGCTGCGACGCGTAGGTACATCGCCGACTGGCGCTGGCACACCTCGGGCAGGATTTCATACGGCGGATTGTTGAGGCCGACGAGCTGCGCGATGCCGCCGATCTCCACGTTGCCGAGCTGCGGGTGCTTGAACTTCTTCCACGGCCGGAACATGCGGCTCTTGTTCAGTTCCTTGTCGAGCTTCGCCAGCTTCTTCAGATCCTCGCGCGTCAGGTGGCTGTAGTAGTCGACGAATTTCTTCTTCGGGCGCTCGATTCCGAGGCGTGCAAAAAGGTCCCATAGCTCGCACGCGTAGGCGATCGCGCCGCGCGTGTGATAGATGAAGTCGGTGATGTCGCCGTAGATCGGCTTCTCCGGCTCGTAGATGAACTCCTCGAAGCCGCTCACCATCGGGTAGCCGCCGATCTTGTCGCCCCATTCGCCGATCTGGCGATAAACGGCGAGGTCTTCCTGGTTCATTTTGACGTCGGGCTGGCCGCCGAGCGGGCGGATGTAGCAGCCGCCGAAGGTATGCAGGTTCAGCCAGGAGAAGATGTTCGGGTGCGTGGTTGCGAACTCGATCACGGCGCGCGACTCGGGCTCGCTCGAGCCGAAGGGGCCGGCGCCGATCTGCTCGTTATCCGGCTTCCAGCCGTAGGGGAAGTTGCGGTTCAAATCGATGTCGTTGTCCGAGAGGTAGACCGGGTCGGGCACGTGAGTGCCGTCGAAGTTCTCGATCGTGCCTTCGGGCCAGAGCTTGAAGTAGGGGCCGGGATCCTCGAGCTGGCGCGGCAGCATCACGCCCGGCAGCTCCTTGTCTTCCACGAACTCACCCGACGGATCTTCGCGGCGCATGCAGAGCGTCTGGCCGTCGCCGTCGGCGTCGCCGGTGACCCAGCGGGGTAGCGGCGGATGCGGCCGGCGGTCGCGCGGGTTCGAGCGCACGAGCGCACCGCCGGTAAGAATCTGCTCGGCGCCATCGGGACACATGCGCGGCAGCACGTAGAAGAGGATGCCTTTGATGCGCTCTTTCACGTGCGCTGGCAGATCGGTCTTGTCCTCACCGCGGTGGATGGCGATCACGTCCTCAGCGATCGCGAGCGCGACGCTCGAGCCGCACACCTCGATCGCGTGCATGTTTCCGTCGACCCAGGCGGCAGCGCGCGCCTGGTCGGGGTTCTTCCCGATCTCGAGCAGCCAGAAGTCGCGACCCTCGATGCTCTTGCCGATGCTCTTCACGCGGACGAGGCCGGGATTCGACTTCGCCCAGTCGTGGACGATGCGGGTGATCTCTTCGTATTTGAGGTAATTGGTGCGGAACGGGCTCATCTGAATTCGGGGTCAGGGCCGTAATTATTGGAGGCGGGAATTATCACTGGAGACGGAGCTTACGACCGAAATAATTACGGCCCTGACCCCGAATTCAGGGTCGGTGGACCATTTCCTTGGTAAATGCGTAGGTTTTGCCGGTCGCGGCGGAGCGGCGGTTGTCGATGGGCATGAACACTTCGCGCTCGAGCCACGTCGCGAGCTTCATCGCGTCGCGGCCGCGCTGGGTGCGCTGCTCATCCATATGCCGTTGCACGTAGCCGACACAGGCTTCGTCGGTAAAGAGCCATTCGTCCTCGGCCGGATCCTCGGTGCCTTTCTCGAACCCGGTGGCGTATCGCGTCTGGAGCAACTCGAGGTCTGTCAGCGAAGGCTTCTGGCCGAGGATCTCGAAGATGTCGGCCGCAAAGACGCGCGACGGCGTATACCGCTCGCCGTCGATAACTCGCACGCGATGACCCTGGAAGGCGCGGTACTTGCCGTGCCAGCCGCTATAGACGAGGAGCCGCCACCAGTGCTGCGGATGTTCCATCACGAACTTCAGGAAGTAGTGCGACAGCATGAAGCCGACGACGATGACGTTGAAGACGCCGATGATGCGGGTGACCGGATTCATCAGGAGATAAACGACGAGCGCCGAGTAGGCGAGGAAGAAGACGAGGCTGAGGTGCCCGCGCCGGCGCTTCGCCCGGTCTTCCGCGTTTTCCTCACTCATCTGGTGAGGGCCAGCAGGCCGATGATGCCCAGCGTCAGGAAGGCGAGGGCTTCACCGGCGATGAGGCCGCCGCCAATGAGCGAGGTCGTATCCATGTCCTGCGGCTGGCCGTTGTCCTTGCCTTTCTTGTTGCGCTCGGCTGCCCAGTTCCAGATGGAGGAGAACACGCCGCCCATGCCATACCAGAGCGCCGTCGGAAACTCGACGAAACCGCCGAGGCTCGAGGCGTACGGGCCCGGCAGGATGATCGTGTCGATGACGAAGTCCGCGCTCTTCGTGAAGGCGCTCCGCTCCTTCCAGGCCTGGTAGGCGGCGCTGCGCTTGAGCGCGAGCCGGATCAGCTGGATCGCGAGGCCGATGAGGATGCCGAGGCACATGAGCTTGAGCGTCGTGGTCTCGCTGGAAGCGAGGCCGCGCAGCACCCCGGCGAACTTGTACGTCATGGCGCTCTGCCAGTTGCCGCTCTTCATCTCCGGATGCAGGAAAGTGTCGACTTTCAGAACCGGATACGCGGCGAGGAAGAGCTTGGTGATCACCACCGCGAACACCGCGCCCATGAAGATGCCGATGACCTGGTAGCGGAACTGGATCGTGCGGTTCGTGCCGAGCCGCCAGCCCGTCGAGCGATCCTGCTGCATGTCGCCGCCGACGACGGTGCTGATGAGAAGGATCGCGCCGGCGAGGAGGCCAACGACGGGATTGGTCAGGCCGGCGAGCGCCATCACGGTGACGCCGACGACGAAAGCCGACGAGATCGGGTTCGAGTCCGAGATGCCGATGCTGATGCCGTTGATGAGCACGAAGATCGAGGCGAGGGCGACGCCGAGCACCGCGTAGCCGACCGGAACTCCCAGGCTCGCCGACACGATGACCACCGCGATCGCCCAGAACACGACCCACATCACGAGCTTGCTCGTATCGACCTTCTTCCACTCTTCCTGCACTACGGGCG
>JAFARH010000001.1 GCA_019245555.1 Betaproteobacteria bacterium | reverse complement strand
GTCTCCTCCATCACGCTGATCTCGACGCCGTCGATGGCCGGCAGCTTCTTGCCGCGCATCCTCTCGGCGATCTCCTTGAAGCGCGGGTTATCGCCCGGATCGAAGTTCCAGGTCTCGCCGCGGTAACCGGGATTCGTCGCGAGCTCTATCTTCGAAGAGCGGACGTAGCGCTTGAGATAGAACGGTCCGGTTCCCACCGGATGGGCGTTCGATTCTTCGCCGTACGCATCGATCACCTCGCGTGCGACGGCTGAAGTGAGCGGGAACGCGAGCACATACTGGAAATTGACGTCCGGCTCGGTGAGCTTGATGACGAGCGTATGGCGATCCGGCGTCTGCAACCCGGCGACCGGCGTTTCGTAGTCGAATTTGCCGGTCTTCTTCGCCTGCTCGTTGAGCGCATCGAGGCCGACGATCTTGCCGGTGAAGAGGAACGCGTAAGGGGAGCGATACTTCGGATCGAAGAAGCGGCGCCAGGAATAGGCGAAATCCTGCGCGGTGAGCTCGCGCTTCTTGCCCTTGAAGGCCGGATCGTCCGTGAAGTAGATGCCCTTCTTGATCCGGACGGTATAGGTCTTGCCGTCGGCCGAAACCGTCGGCATCGCCTCCGCAGCACGCGGCACCAGCTTCGCAGGGCGCGCAAGATAGTCGTAGCCGAGCAGCGTGTCGTAGATCGCTTCGTCGATCATCCCGGAGTAGTAGTCGCTGGTGCGCACGGGATCGAAGCCGGTTTCCGCCGCCTGGAACGTGACGCGGAGGATCTTGTTCTGCGCCGGCGCGACGGACGCCAGCGCCATGAGCAGTATCGCGAACCAGGCTCGCATGGGGGCGAAAGTATAATCGCTCGATGGCTCTCCTCTCCGGCAAGCGCATCCTCGTCACCGGACTTCTCTCCAACCGCTCGATCGCATTCGGCATCGCCAAGGCGGCGCGGCGCGAAGGCGCGGATATTGCTCTCACCTACCAGAACGAGCGGTTCAAGGACCGCGCCGAAGACATGGCGAAGGAGCTCGGTGCCGCGGCCGCGCTGCCGTGCGAGGTCACGAGCGACGCGGAAATCGATCAACTGTTTAAATCGCTCGGCGAGAAATGGGACGGGCTGGATGGACTGGTTCACGCCCTCGCCTTTGCGCCGCGCGAAGCAATCGCCGGCGACTTCCTCGAGGGCACGAGCCGCGAGGCCTTCCGCCAGGCACACGACATCTCGGTTTATAGCTTCCCGGCGCTCGCCAAGGCGGCACTGCCGATGATGAAGGGCCGCAAGGCTGCTCTCCTAACGCTGACGTACCTTGGCGCAGTCCGGGTCGTGCCGAACTACAACACCATGGGGCTCGCCAAGGCGAGCCTGGAGGCTTCGGTCCGCTATATGGCGGCGAGCTTGGGACCGCAGGGCATCCGCGTAAACGGCATCTCGGCAGGTCCGATCAAGACGCTCGCGGCCGCCGGCATCGGCGGCTTCGGCAAGATCCTGAAGTTCGTCGAAGAGCATGCGCCGCTCCGGCGCAACGTGACTACGGAAGACGTGGGCAACGCCGCGGCATTCCTGCTTTCGGATCTGGCAGCGGCGATCACCGGCGAAGTGCTCTACGTCGACGCGGGCTTCAGCCACGTGGTCGCCGGCATCGGCGGCTCAACTACCGAATCCTAATTCGGGGTCAGGGCCGTAATTATTCGATGGTTCCAGCAACCGTCTTCGTCGAGGGGAACACGGAAATAATGAGCCTTTCAAACTCGACAAGCACTAAGGCCGAATAATTACGGCCCTGACCCTGAATTATCTCTTTTCGAGATTCGCTGAGTTGATCGAGATGCTGGCGCGGCCCTTGAGGCTCGCGATGTACGACTCGTAGTCCGCGGCGCCTTGCGCGGCCGTGGCACGCGCTTCGACCTGCTTCTCGTCGGCCGGCGCCTGTCCGTCCACGACCTTGCTGATGCGGATGATCGCGTAGCCCTGGTCCGGCACCGCCACGCCTATGTAGGCGGGGAGCTTCGAAGTATCGGCGGCGACCACCTGCCGCAGGATCTCCGCCGGTAAACCCTGTGCGCTGCGGCGCGACACGAGTTTCGGCACACCCCATGTAACCGCTGCGTTCTCGCCTTTCTTTAGCTGTTCGAGCTTCGCCAGGCCGTCTTTTTCGGCGAGCTGCACGGCCTCGCGTCGGCGAAGCTGCTCTGCGATCTGCTCTTTTACCTCTTCGAACTTGCGCTGCGCGGCGGGCTGGTGCTCGACGACGCGCGCAGCGACGAGCGTGCTCGGCGCGACTTCGATGGCGTCGGTGTTGCGCTTGTTGGCGATCGAATCCTGGGAGAAGAGCGCGGTAAGGAGCTTCGGGTTGTCGAGCGCGCCAAGCTCCTGCGGTGGGCCGCCCTTCGCGATCCAGCCGGTGGTCTGGATCTGCAGCTTGAACTTGTCGGCAGCGGGCTTGAGGCTCTCGGACTGCTCGTACACCATGTTGCCGAAAGCCTCCGACGACTCCGCGAACTTCTTCGCGCCCTTCTGGCGAGTGAGCTCGGTCGTGAGCTCCTTGCGCACTTCCTCGAGCGGACGTGTCTTGCCGCCCTGGATGCCCGTGACCTTGACGACGTGGAAGCCGAACTCGCTCTGCGCCACGCGGATCTCGCCCTGTTTCATCGAGAACACCGCGTCCTCGAACGGCTTCACCATCGCACCGCGTGAGAACCAGCCGAGGTCGCCGCCCTTCTCCGCCGAGCCCTGGTCCTGCGACTGCTTCTTCGCGAGATCTGCAAAGGCGCCGGGGTTCTTCGTCAACTCGGCCACGATCTTGTCGGCCTCGTCCTTGGTCTTGACGAGGATGTGGCTCGCGCGCCGCTGCTCCTCGACCTTGAAAGCCGACGCGCGTGCGTCGTAGGCCTTCTTGATCTCCTCTTCGGTGACCGGCTCCTGTTTGGCCAGTGCGTCCGCCGAGAGCACGACGTACTCGGCGCGCACGCGCTCGGGTGTGCGGAATTCCGCCGGATTCGAGTCGTAGTATTCCTTGAGCTTCGCGTCGTCGACCTTGACCTTGTCGAGGAACTGCCGTGCGGCGATGCGCGACTCGGATACCTCGCGCTGCTGCACCTCGATTGCGGCCAGGCGATCGGCGACCGCGTGCGCCACGATGGTGGTGTCGCCGATCGAGCCGACAAGCTGCTGATAGGCGAAGTTCTGGCGCAGGCGCTGCTCGAACTGCCGCGAGCTGAGCGGCGGGTTCTGCGAGCGCGCGACGCGCTCGAAGGCCTCCGGCGAGAATCGGCCGTTTTCCTGGAATTCCGGCACCGAAACGATGAGGTCGGCGAGGCGCTTGTCGTCGATCTGCAGGTTGCGCTTCACGGTCTCGGTGGAGATGAGCCGCTCGGCGATCATCTGGTCGAGCACCGCACGGCGGCCCTCCGGCGAATCGAAGGCCGACGGGTCGACGCGTCCGCCGAACATGCGCCGGATCTGCTCCTGCTGCATCGCGAACTGCTGGTCGAACTCGCGCTGTGAAATATCCGAGCCGTTCACGGTCGCCACGGAATCGCGGCTGCCGGCGAAGCGCGTGTACGATTCGATGCCCCAGGTCGCGAAGGTGAGCGCGATCAGCCCGAGGAAGAGCTGCAGGAGCCGCTTGTGCCGCTGGACGAAATCAAACATGGAAGGGACGCGATTTTAGCAGCCCTGCTTCTGGCCGCCTGCGCGCAACAACCGGCAACACAACCGAGTACGGAACCACATCCCCTGATGGGCAAGATCTGGGATGTGAACGCCGCCGCGTTCGTGTCGCAGGACGCGCTCTTCGATCGCCTCGCGCAATCCCGCTACATCATCCTTGGCGAGACGCACGACAACCCCGAGCAGCACCGCCTGCAACGCACGGTGCTGGAGGGCCTCGCCGCGCGCGGCCAGCGGTCCGCCCTCGCCATGGAGCAGTTGGACAGCCAGTATCAGGCGGAGATCGATGCCGCCCGCACGCGCGGCGCGGACGCCGAGGGACTGGCCGACGCCGGTCACTTCGACCGCAAGGGCTGGAACTGGCCGCTCTACAAGCCGCTCGTGCAGTTCGCGATCGAGTTCGGCTGGCCCCTCGCCGCGGCGAACCTGTCGCGTAGCGATGCCCGCGCCATCGTTGCGGATCCCGCGCGCTCAGGCCTGCCGCCGGCGGATCCCTATGTAGACACCGCGCTCTCGCGTGACATCAGCGAGAGCCATTGCGGCAAGATGCCGGATGCGAAGCTCCTGCGCGGCATGGTCGAAGCACAGCGCGCTCGCGATGCGCGCATGGCTTCCGCCTTCAAGCGCGACACGGTGCTCATTGCAGGCGCGGGGCACGCTCGCCGCGATCGCGGCGTTCCGATCTACATCGATGGCAAAGTGGCGAGCCTGGCATTCATGGAAACCGAGAACGGGAAGAACGCGCCCGGCGAGTACGAGCAGAGCTACGACTACCTGTGGTTCACCTCGCGCGCGGCGCGTGAAGATCCGTGTGGAACGTGAGAAGTTGGCGGAGCGGACGGGACTCGAACCCGCGACCCCCGGCGTGACAGGCCGGTATTCTAACCAACTGAACTACCGCTCCTTCTGCTGCAGAAATCTTGCTGGTGGGTGCTGTAGGGGTCGAACCTACGACATCTGCCTTGTAAGGGCAGCGCTCTACCGCTGAGCTAAGCACCCCTAAAAAAGGGGCGCTAGTTTATCGCGTCCTTCAGTGCCTTACCAGCGCGGAACTTCGGAAGCTTTGCTGCTTTGATCTCCACTGCTTCGCCGGTGCGCGGATTACGACCAGTGCGTGCGTTCCGAACGCCGGCGTAGAACGTGCCGAAGCCGACGAGCGTGACTTCCTCGCCCTTGCGCAGGCTCGTTTTCACCGCGTTGATGAGTGAATCGACCGAGCGCTCGGCGGCGGACTTGGAAATCTCCGCCGCCTGAGCGATCTGCTCGATGAGGTCGGCTTTGTTAATGGGGACGGATTACGGTCGTGTCGTCGTCGGACTTCGGCGGGATCGGGCCGGCCTCGTCGCTGTCGGGCAGGCCTTCCGGCTGCCGCTCGAGCGCGACTTCGAGCACCTTGTCGATCCACTTCACCGGCACGATCTCGAGCTTGTTCTTGATGTTGTCCGGGATCTCGACCAGGTCCTTCACGTTCTCTTCAGGGATCAGCACGGTCTTGATGCCGCCGCGATGCGCCGCGAGGAGCTTCTCCTTCAGGCCGCCGATCTGCAGCACTTCGCCGCGCAGCGTGATCTCGCCGGTCATGGCTACGTCGGCTTTCACCGGGATTCCGGAGAGTACCGACACCATGGCGGTGGCGATGCCGATGCCGGCGCTCGGTCCGTCCTTCGGCGTAGCGCCCTCCGGCAAGTGAATGTGAATGTCGTTCTTCTGGTAGAAGTCTTCCTTCACGCCGAGCTTGCGCGAGCGCGTGCGCACGACCGACAGCGCCGCCTGGATCGACTCCTGCATGACGTCGCCGAGCTTGCCCGTGGTCGTGGTCTTGCCCTTGCCGGGCATCGTCACCGCCTCGATCGTCAGCAGCTCGCCGCCGACTTCGGTCCATGCAAGGCCCGTGACCTGGCCGACCTGATTCTGCTTCTCGGCCATGCCGAACGTGTAGCGACGCACGCCGAGGAACTTGTCCAGGTTCTTGGGCGTAACGGTGATCCGGTGTGGCTTGGCCGCGTCTTCCTTGCCTTCCGCTTTTTTGTCGGTAAGAAGCTGCTTCACCGCCTTGCGGCAAATCTTGGAGAGCTCGCGCTCGAGCGCGCGCACACCAGCCTCGCGCGTGTAGTAGCGCACGATGTCTCGGACTGCGGCTTCGGAGACGGAGAGCTCGCCTTCCTTGAGGCCCGTGGCCTTCACCTGCTTCGGCAGCAGGTAGCGCACGGCGATGTTCATCTTCTCGTCCTCGGTGTAGCCGGAGAGACGGATCACTTCCATGCGGTCGAGGAGCGGCGCCGGGATGTTCAGCGTGTTCGCCGTCGCGACGAACATCACTTCCGACAGGTCATACTCGACCTCGATGTAGTGGTCGGTAAAGGTGTTGTTCTGCTCCGGGTCGAGCACCTCGAGCAGCGCTGAGGACGGATCGCCGCGCCAGTCGGCGCCCATCTTGTCGACCTCGTCCAGCAGGAACAGCGGGTTCTTCACCTGCACCTTGGACATGTTCTGCAGGATCTTGCCCGGCATCGAGCCGATGTAGGTGCGGCGATGGCCGCGGATCTCGGCCTCGTCGCGCACGCCGCCGAGTGACATGCGCACGAACTTGCGGTTCGTGGCGCGCGCCATGCTCTGGCCGAGCGAAGTCTTGCCCACGCCGGGCGGCCCCACCAGGCACAGGATCGGCCCGCGGATCTTCGGGCTGCGCGACTGCACCGCCAAATATTCGATGATCCGTTCCTTGACCTTGTCCAGCCCGTAATGGTCGGCGTTCAGCACCGCCTCCGCCGCCGTCACGTCGTT
>JAFARH010000415.1 GCA_019245555.1 Betaproteobacteria bacterium | reverse complement strand
ACATCCTGCTCCCAACCGACGGGTCACCCGTCGCCGCGAAGGCCATCGAGGCTGGCGTGGCGCTTGCCAAGGAAATGGGCGCGAGCGTGATGGGCTTCTATGCGATCGAGCCGCCGCCGACGCACCTCTACGGCGAAGGCTACCTGGCGGAGCGCCGGCTCGTCGAAGAGCTCGAGCGCCGCGCGAAGGAAGTCGCGGAGAAGTCGGTCGACGAAGTGACCGTTGCCGCCAAGGCGGCCGGCGTGCCATGCGACACCTCGATCAGCATGGCGGTGGCGCCCTATAAGGGCATCATCGCGGCGGCCGAGCAGAACCAGTGCGATGCCGTCTTCATGGCGTCGAACGGCCACAAGGGCCTGACCGGGATGCTTCTCGGCAGTGTCACACAGAAGGTGCTGACGCATTCGAAGATCCCGGTCCTCGTATTTCGCTAGCCCCGCCCGCCCGCGCCGGGGTCGTCGGAACATTGACGCCGCTGGCGCGGCATAGACGCGCTCAATAGTGCGTATTGCGATTTTCCATTTGATCTATCTCTTGGCGGGTCGTACCTTTTGCCTTCTCTAGAGGAGATCCCGCAATGAAAGCCCTCAAAGGCACGAAGACCCACGACAACCTCAAGGCGGCGTTTGCCGGCGAATCGCAGGCCAATCGTCGCTATCTTTACTTCGCAGCGAAAGCCGACGTGGAAGGCCATAACGACGTCTCGGCGCTCTTCCGCTCGACGGCGGAAGGAGAAACCGGGCACGCGCACGGCCATCTCGAATACCTCGAGGCCGTGGGCGACCCGGCGACCAACCTGCCCATTGGCCGTACGCGCGAGAACCTGAAGGCCGCAGTGGCGGGCGAGACGCACGAGTACACCGACATGTATCCCGGCATGGCGAAGTCGGCGCGCGACGAAGGCTTCAGCGAGATCGCCGACTGGTTCGAGACGCTCGCCAAGGCCGAGCGCAGCCACGCCAACCGCTTCCAGAAGGCGCTGGATTCGCTGTCCGACTAAGTAGTCCATGCGCGAAGGTTCACTCGAGGCGCCGACCCGGCACCCTCTAGCCTGGAAGGCGCCCGAGTTCTGGGAGGAGCTCAAGGCAGAGGCTGAGCTCGAGCGCATCTTCGACATCTGCCATGGCTGCCGCCGTTGCGTCAGCCTGTGCACCACCTTCCCCACGCTCTTCGACCTCGTCGACAACTCCAAGACGATGGAGGTCGACGGCGTGGCGAAGGAGGACTATTGGAAGGTCGTAGACCAGTGCTATCTCTGCGACCTCTGCTACATGACGAAGTGTCCGTACGTTCCACCGCATCCGTGGAACGTCGACTTCCCGCACGTCATGCTGCGCGCCAAGGCGATCAAGTTCCGCAAGGGCGACGTCAAGCTCCGGGACAAGCTCCTCACCTCCACCGACCGTAACGGCAAGCTCGCCGCAATTCCCGTGGTGGCGCAGACGGTGAACGCCGTCAACAAGTTCAAGCCCGCGCGCGCCGCGATCCAGGCAGTGATCGGCGTGCACAAGGATCGCGAACTGCCGCCGTACGCGCCGCATAAGTTTCGCTCTTCGGTCTCCGACTCAAAACCCTTTCCCGTACGCGATGGCAAGAACACGCCCGGCAAGGTGGCGATCTTTGCGACCTGCTACGCGAACTACAACGAGCCGGGGATGGGCCACGATCTCGTGGCGCTCCTCGAGCACAACGAGATTCCATACGTGCTCGTGGAGAAGGAAGCGTGCTGCGGCATGCCGAAGCTCGAGCTGGGCGACCTCGATGGTGTCGACGCGCTGAAGAAGAAGAACCTGCCGGTGCTCGCGAAATATGCACGCGCGGGTTACGCGATCCTAGCGCCGGTTCCCTCGTGCGACCTGATGTTCAAGCAGGAGCTGCCGCTCATGTATCCGGACGATCCGGATGCGATCGCCGTGCGCGACGCGATGTTCGATCCCTTCGAGTACTTCGTGCTGCGCAAGAAGGACGGTCTTCTCAAGACCGATTTCAAGACGCCGTTAGGCAAAGTCGCCTATCACATCCCCTGCCACTCCCGCGTGCAGAACATGGGACAGAAGACGCGCGAGGCGCTGGAGATGGTACCCGGCACGCAGGTGACGGTGGTCGAGCGCTGCGCCGGCCACGACGGCACGTGGGGCGTCAAGACAGAATATTTTGACAACTCGATGAAGATCGGGCGGCCGGTGTTCCGGCAAATGGCGGCTGCCGAAGCGAAGTACGTCAGCTCCGATTGCCCGATCGCTGCAAGACACATCATGCAGGGCATGGGAGACGATGCGAAAGACGCTATAAAGGCGCATCCACTCACACTGCTGCGCAAAGCCTACGGTATCTAGACTCGCAGTCGTCCTCACCCTGCTTCTCTCCGCCTGTGCGGCGCCCGCGCAGTCGCCCGGATCGATCAACTTCGCACTGATGGGCGACACGCCCTACTCCGATGGCGAGGTGGTGCGGCTCGATCACCTGATCAACGATCTCAACGCCGAGCCGCTCGCCTTCGTCGTGCATGTCGGCGACATCACGTCGGGAAAGGGCCCGTGCACCGACGAATGGTTCGCGGCGCGCAAGAAGCAGT
>JAFARH010000378.1 GCA_019245555.1 Betaproteobacteria bacterium | reverse complement strand
CGATGATCACGACTCCCCCCGGTGGTACGCCATCAAGGCCTGGGAGCAGGACACCGCTGCCGCCGTTTTGGCGCTGCAAGCACCAGGCGCCGACCTGGACGGCAAGGCGTCCGGCGATTGCCGACATCGGCGCGAGGATCGGGTAGCGGCCGCTCGATTCCCCCACCGTGTGATAGACGAGATAAGTCGCACCGCTCGCCACGGCTGCCGCCAATTGCTCAGGGTCCGCCGTGAGCTGGTGGAAGCCGCAGATGATCTGGCCACGCCGCGCCTTGCCGTACTCGGGCGGCAGCACTTCCTTCACCTTGACGATCAGGTCGCAAGCCCAAGCGTCGCCGAGGGTCGCACCGGCTTTGACGTACTGCGCATCGCTGAAGCCAACGCCGGCACCGGCGCCGGGTTCGACCACCACGTCCTTTAGCTGGGCGACCGCGGCGGGAGTCAGCGCAACGCGGAACTCGCCGTCCTTTATTTCGCGCGGAATGCCGATGCGCATTCGGAGACGAGGTCGGGGCCGCGGTAGATGAGGCCGGTGTAGAGCTGCACGAGCGATGCGCCGGCGCGGAACTTCTCCGCCGCATGCGCGCCGGACATGATGCCGCCCGCACCGATCAGCGCGACTTCGCCCTTCAGCGCGGTAGCAAAGGCTGCCAGGACCCGGGTCGCCATCTCGCGGACGGGAGCGCCGGAAAGCCCTCCGGCTTCGTTTGCGTGGCGGAGGCCTTCGACGCCTGCGCGCGAAACGGTGGTGTTGGTCGCAATCAAGCCGTCGATGCGATGGCGGCGCACCGAATCGGCGATTGCCTGGATTTCGTCCGCGCTTAGGTCAGGCGCGACCTTCACGACGAGCGGCACGGAATTGCCATGGCGCTGCGCGAGGTCTTTTCGCATGCTCGTCAGGCGCCCCAGCAGAGCATCCAGATGATGAGCTTCCTGTAGCGTGCGCAGTCCCTTCGTGTTTGGCGAGGAGATGTTGATGGTCACGTACGCTGCGTGTGGGTAGACCTTCGCGAGGCCGGTCGCATAGTCATCAACTGCGCGCTCGGCCGGCGTATCGGCGTTCTTGCCGATGTTGATTCCTATGACGCCATTCCAGCGCGAGCGGCGAACGTTGGCGATGAAGGCATCGACGCCGACATTGTTGAAGCCGAAGCGATTGATGATTGCCTCGCGCTCTGGAAGGCGGAAGAGGCGCGGACGCGGATTACCGGGCTGTGCGCGGGGCGTGACGGTGCCGACCTCGATGAAGCCGAAGCCCAGCGCGGCCATCGCATCGATGTGTTCCGCGTTCTTGTCGAGGCCCGCGGCAAGGCCGATCGGATTCGGGAACTCGATGCCCATGGCCCGCACCGGGCTGCGCGGTATGGGCGGAGCGAAGATGCCCGCTAGCCCGGCGGCGCGCAGCGCAAGCTGGTGGGCGTTCTCTTCGTCTAGGGAAAAAAGAAGGGGACGTGCGAGCCCGTACAGGCTCAAACGCGCGTCTCTTCCGTTTGCCGACGGCCCAGGCGACGCCAGACGCCGCCCATGAAGCCCTCGATCGGCTCGAACTTGGACTTGTAGGCCATCTTCGGGCTCTCGCGGATCCAGTAGCCCAGATACAGGTACGGCAGGCCGAGGCGGCGGCACTGCTCGATCTGCCACATCACGTTGTACGTGCCGAAGCTCGCGCCGCGGCGGTCGGGCTCGTAAAACGTGTAGACCGACGAAAGGCCGTCGGGCAGGAAGTCGACGATCGACACCATGACGAGCTGCCCGGCGTCGCGGAATTCAAGGAGCCGCGTATCGACGCGGCTTTGCAGCAGGAAGTGCGAATACTGGTCGCGGCTGTCGTTGTCCATGCCGCCGCCTGAATGGCGCTTCGACTGGTAGCGCAGGTAGAGCGCGTAGTGCTCGAGGCGAAACTTGAGTGGCTGCACGTGAGCGACGAGGCCCTGATGCTGCTTCCACGCCCGGCGCTGCGAGCGGCTGGCGACGAAATCGGCCACCGGGATGCGCACCGGCACGCAGGCGCGGCAGGCATCGCAATGCGGACGGTAGGTGAAGATGCCGCTGCGGCGGAAGCCGGCCTTGACGAGGTCGCCGTAGAGCTCCGTATTGATGAGGTGGCTGGGTGTGGCGACCTGCGAACGCGCCATCCGATCCGGCAGGTAGCTGCACGGATAGGGCGCCGTTACATAGAACTGCAGTACGGCATGCGGCAGGTCGTTAAGTCGTGACACGGGTCCAGATTCCTGAAGCCTGCGGGTAGTTTACCAAGGGGGCTAAAGCGCGCAAAAAGGCCCGGCGCGGGATTTCCCGTCCACCCAGGGAGGCGAGGAGAGGCGTGTGCATCTGGCAGTCGATGAGAGGGATGGAGCGCGCTTTCAGTTCCTGCACCAGCACGACAAGTGCCACTTTGGAGGCGTCGGTTGCACGCGAGAACATCGATTCTCCGAAGAACATCCGTCCCACAGCCACCCCGTAGAGCCCGCCGACCAGATCACCGTCTCGCCAGGTCTCGAAGGAATGGGCGTAACCCGCGCGGTGCAGCGCAAGGTATGCCCCGCGCATGCCGCGGCCGAGCCAGGTGCCTTCCTCGCGGTCGGCGCAGCCGGCGAGCACTCGGTCGAACGCCGTGTCGATGCGTACTTCAAAGCCCTTGTTTCGCACGCTCTTCGCAAGCGAGCGCGACACCTTGAGCTCGTCGCAATGCAGCACCATGCGCGGGTCAGGCGACCACCAGAGGATCGGCTCTGCCGCCGAGTACCAGGGAAAGACGCCGCGCCGGTAGGCTTCCAGCAGGCGCGGCACGGAGAGGTCGCCGCCAGCGGCGAGGAGCCCGTTCGGATTCTTCAGCGCCCGCTCGACCGGCGGAAACGGGTCAGCGTTGTCCAGCCACGCTAGCACTTCACCTGCTGCCGGCAGTAGTTCTCGAGCGGCTGGACGACGCTCGTTCCGTTCACCGCTTCGCGCGCGGTTCGGCCAAGCTCCATCTCGAGCCTGAAGGCGTACTTCTCGAAGAACTCATTGAAGAGCTCGCCGCCGAGCGTGCCGACCGCGTAGACCTCGTCGGTGCCTGGATCGTGCTCGAGGAGAATCGCGGCGAGCGGCTGCGGCGCGGGCCCGGCGACGACGCGGCCGCCTTCGGCCGGGTCATATTGGCTGTGCTCGGAGCAGCAATGGATCACCGAAGCGAACTTGTTACCCGCGCTCTTTTCCTCGCGGAAGCTGATGAAGCTGATGTCGCGCGTCGGGTAGGTAAGCTTGTGCGCGCAGATCGCGGAATACGCGACGATCGAGCGATTTGCACCTACGCCTCCATTCCACTCGTAGGCCTTTGCATCGGCTGTCTTGAGATGTGCCGGCGTCGCTGCTCGGCCGAGGTTCAAAAGGAAGCAGGGTGTCGCGGCGTACGGATAGTGAAAGATCAGGTTGCGATTGACCGGAACCATCTTCGCAAGGAGCGGCGCGCCGTTCTGACCGACGAGGCGGGTGCGGGGATAGCGCCGTGGCTGGGCGTCGTCGGCAAGGACAGGTGCCGCTGCAGCGGCTGCGCAGAAGGCAATGAAATCGCGCCGTTGCATGTCCTAGGCGATGTCCTCGGAGTGGAATCCGAAAATGCCTCGACCGCGATCGGCAAACCAGCGCTGAAGCGTGAGGCCGACGGTGCGGAAGGCGATCTCCTTCCAGGGAATCTGGCCCTCGTCCATGAGCGCCACCTCGAGCGTTTCTTCGCCAGGCTTGAACTCAAGGTTCTTCAGCCGAGCCCGGTAGTACAGGTGGACCTGGTTCACGCGCGGCACGGAGATCAGCGTGAAGGCCTCGCCCATCTCGATGTTCGCGCCGGCTTCCTCCTGCGTCTCGCGCGCAGCGGCCTGGGCGGTCGTTTCATCGTTCTCCATGAATCCCGCCGGCAGCGTCCAGTAGCCATAGCGCGGCTCGATCGCCCGCCGGCAGAGGAGGATGCGGCCTTCGTGCTCGGGGATCGTGCCGACGACGAGCTTCGGGTTCTGGTAGTGGATCTCGCCGCATTCGTCGCACACCCACCGCGGCAGGCTGTCGCCCGGCGGCACACGCTGTACGACCTGCGAGCCGCAGTTAGCGCAGAACCGCATTTGGCAAATGAGCGACGGATTTGATTTGTTCGTCAGGCGTGAAGCCAAGCTGGTCGAGCGGAGCGCCGCTGCGGTTGATCCAGTAGACGCGGAAGCCGAATGATTTGGCGCCTA
This sequence comes from Betaproteobacteria bacterium, assembly GCA_019245555.1. Lineage (GTDB taxonomy): Bacteria > Pseudomonadota > Gammaproteobacteria > Burkholderiales > SG8-39 > SCGC-AG-212-J23. The sequence goes on along the minus strand of JAFARH010000378.1, from coordinate 6,391 downwards.
GCGCGTCCCAGCAGTTCGACGAGACGAAGCCGATGCGTGCCTTCGGCACGTTGAGCCGTTTCACCGCCAGCTCATAGACCTGCGGCGCGGGCTTGAAGATCTTCAATTCATCGACGCTCAGCACCGCGTCGAACTTGAATCCGGAGTTGTGCACCAGGGGATCTAGCAGGTCGGGCGAGCCGTTGGAGAGAATCGCGCGCTTCATCTTCAGCCGCTCGAGCGCAGCCGGCACTTCCGGAAACGGCGCGAGATGCAGGTACTCGGCCATCAATGCTTCTTCGTGCTCGCGATGCGATAGGCCCAGTGCGGCGCACGAATACGTCAATGCCTCGCGTGTGACCTGGGAGAAGGGAACATAGCGCTGCATGAGGCTGCGCTGCCACGTGTATTCCAGTTGTTTCGCGCGCCAGAGCTGCGATAGCTGCGTGCCCTTGCCGGGAAAGCAGGTTTCGCAGCGTCGAATGACGGAGTGGACGTCGTACAGCGTGCCGTACGCGTCGAAGACCAATGCATCTACGGTCATGTAAACTGAATTAAACCATGCTCGATCGATACGCCGAGCTCTATCGCGCCTATCGCTGGGACGTGCCGGCGCGCTATAACATGGCGCATATCTGCTGCGGCCAATGGGCCGGCGATCGCAACCGCTTTGCGCTCTATTGGGAAGACGAGTCGGGCGCCACGGCGGCCTATTCCTTCTGGGACATACAGAACGCGGCGAATCGCCTGTCGAACGCACTTGCCGGTCTAGGCGTCAAGCGCGGCGACCGTGTTGCGATCATCCTCCCGCAGCGTCCCGAGACCGCGATCGCCTACATGGCGATCTTCCAGATGGGCGCCATTGCCCTTCCGCTCTCGCACCTCTTCGGTCCTGACGCCCTCGAATATCGCTTGTCCCATGCAGAGGCGAGCGTGGCCCTGGTCGAGCCGACAACGATCGCGAATCTATGGGGAGTGAAGAGCAAGGTGCCGACACTCAAGCACATCATCGGCGTGGGCGGTGCGCGAGAGAGTGGAGTACACGCGTACGAAGAGCTGCTCGCGAAGGCCAGCAGCAAGTTCCAGGTAGTGGATACGGCAGCGAATGATCCCGCGCTGATCGTGTATACGAGTGGGACGACCGGTCCGCCTAAAGGAGCGCTCAAAGCGCATCGCGTGCTGATCGGGAATGTGCCCGGTTTTGTCCACTCGCACGATTTCCTGCCGCAGAAGGGCGACATGTTCTGGTCGCCGGCCGACTGGGCGTGGACCGGTGGACTGATGGATGCGCTGCTGCCGTCTTGGATGTTCGGCGTGCCGATCCTCGGTTATCGCGGTCGGTTCGATGCCGAGCGCGCGTTCTATCTGCTCGACAAGTACGGCGTGCGGAATTCGTTCCTCTTCCCCACCGCGCTCAAGCTCATGATGAAAGCAGTGCCCGAGCCGCGGAAGAAGTACGACGTGAACCTGCGCTCCATCATGAGCGCCGGTGAATCGGTCGGCGTCACGGTGTTCGAGTGGGCGAAAGGCGAGCTCGGCGTGACGATCAACGAGATGTTCGGCCAGACGGAGATCAACTACGTGGTGGGCAACTGCCAATCCGCGTGGCCGGCAAAGCCAGGATCGATCGGGCGGCCGTATCCCGGGCATCGAGTCGCGGTAATTGACGAGCAGGGCAGGGAGCTGCCGCCGGGTGAGCTCGGTGAGATCGCCGTGCACCGTTCGTTCAACGGCCAGCCCGATCCCGTCTTTTTCCTCGAGTACTGGAAGAATCCGCAGGCGACGAAGGACAAGTTCATCGGCGACTGGGGCTGCACCGGCGACCAGGGCAAGACCGATGGTGACGGCTACTTCTGGTACCAGGGACGCTCGGACGACGTCATCAAGAGCGCGGGCTACCGCATCGGGCCTGCCGAGATCGAAAGCTGCCTGGTCAAGCACCGTGCGGTGGCGAACGCCGCGGTGATCGGAAAGCCCGACGAGGCGCGCGGCTCGATCGTCAAGGCGTTCATCGTGCTGCAGCCCGGCGAGTCGCCTTCGCCCGCGCTGATCGAAGACATCCAGGGCCATGTGCGCGGCCGTCTGGCACCCTACGAGTATCCGCGCGAGATCGAGTTCATCGACGCGCTGCCGATGACCACCACCGGCAAGGTGCAGCGAAAGGAATTGCGCAAGCGCGAAGAAGCGAAGCGTAGCTCTTGAAGCGCGTCCTGCTGGTCGGCGCCGGACATGCGCATGCCTGGCTTCTCTCCGCGCTCGCCAAGGAGCCGGTCTACGGCGTGCGCCTCACGGTCGTCTCGCCGAATGCGCGGCAGATCTATTCGGCGATGCTGCCCGGTGTCATCGCGGGTCATTACAAGCGCGCCGAAGCGGAGTTCGACGTCGCGATGCTTGCCGAGCGCGCCTATGCCGAATTCATTCCCGCGACGGTCACGGCATTCGATGCGGAGCAAAGAGTTGCCACGCTGAGCGACGGCAGCAAGTTCACATTCGACGTGGCGTCGCTCAATGCCGGCTCTACGGTGGCGAACGGCGTCCCCGGTGCGCGCGAGTACGCCGTTCCAGTGAAGCCATTCGAGGATCTCATCGAACGCGTGAAGCGTGTCGGCCACATCGCGATCGGCGGCGGCGGCGCAGCGGGCACCGAGCTCGCGATGGCGCTGCGTCACCAAGGGCGCGAGGTGACGGTCTATTCCGACCGTTCCATCTTCCCCGAGGAGCTTGCGCGGCGCGTCGAGCGGCGCCTGCGCAGGATTGGTGTGGACTACCGCCCCGGCATGCGCATCGATTCGATCGAGCGCGGCCCGCTCGTCATCGCTGGCACGGCTCGACAGGAGTTCGACCTCGTGCTTTGGGCAACCGGCCCGGCTCCGTTGTCTTGGCTTGCCTCGAGCGGCCTGCGGTTAGACGAGACGGGATTCGTGCGCGTCGACCGGGCGCTGCGCAGCGTGTCGCACGCCTATGTCTTTGCGAGCGGCGATTGCGCCGCGCTGCCGGAAGCGAAGTCGGGGGTACATGCTGTTCGCCACGGCATGGTGCTCGAGCGCAACCTGCGGCACGTTGCAGCCGGCACGGCGCTCGAGGCCTACGAACCGAAGCCGCACGCGCTCCTCATCATGAGTTGCGGCGGGCGCTATGCGATTGCTGCGCGGGGGGGGTGGGGCGCCGAGGGGCGCCTGGTCTGGTGGTGGAAGAACGCAATCGACCGGCGCTGGATGCGCCGGCTCAACGCCACCAAGTAGTCAACTGCGGCGGGCGCTGACGAGAATCGTGCCGTCGGCCTCGACGACGATTTCGTCTTTCTGGTTCTTCGCACTGCCGCGCAGGATGCAAATGCCGCCCTTATGCTTGGGCTTGTCGAGCTTCTCCGTCACTGTCCATTCCGTAGTGAGCGTGTCGCCCGGCTTCACGGCTTTCTTGAATCGGCAGGCGTGCTCGAGATAGGCGATCGCTGTCCCTGAGAAGTACATCCCGACCGCCGCGGAGATGAGGGCACTCGTGAACGGGCCGTGAAGAATGCGGCCGCCGAAGATCGAGCGGCGTGCGAATTCCTCGTCGACGTGCAGCGGGTTGAAGTCGCCGAACATGCCGGCGGCGGTGATGAGATGGGCTTCCGTCACCGTCAGGCTGGTGCCGAACTTGTCGCCGACTTTTACTTCGTCGTACCACTTGCCGGGAAACATGGCGAAAAAAAAGCGCCGTCCAGTGGACGGCGCCTGTTCTCCTTGAAGTTCGGTTAGTTCAGCCGGGCGAGCTGGATCAGCTCTTCGATCGAGGGCGCCTGGGCCACTGCAACGGATTCGGTCGAGTCCTTGCCGCGCACCACGATCACCAGACCCTTGCCGCTACGCAGGTCGTTCCAGCGGCCGCCGACCTTTTTGCCGTTCAGGTCGCGCATGACGCTGCCGTTGCGCACGCGCTCCTCGTAGCCGATGACACGGCCGCGGTCGTTGAAGCGCGGGACGAAGAGGGCGATCTGCGTCATCTCTTCGCCGGTCTCGCGGTCGCGCATCGTTTCCTTGTAGCCGACCACGTGGCCCTGGGCGTTCTTCAGATCCTCGTGCGCCATGGACTTGGTCTCGAGGACCGAGCAACCGCCGGCCGCGAGGCCGAGGGCGATGACTGCCGCTGCGCTAATGAGTGTTTTCATGGTGCCCCTTTAGTTCTTTTTAGCTCGAAACTTGGCGCGACTGTACGCCAGCCTGGCATCGGACGCAAAGCTAATCCGTCACAGTGCATTAATTCCGATCTATAAGCCTATGATGCATCTATATTTTCTGCTTGCCAGAAACGCGCGATCCGACCACCCGACGAACGGCACCTGTACGGTCACTTGCGGTTCCTCTTGGCCTCGATGGCCTCGATTTCGTCCATGACCCGGTTCATCCGGCCGACGACCGCCCGGTAGGGGGCCGGGCTCGCGAGATCCACCCCGGCGGCCTTCACGAGCTCATATGGATAGTCGGCGCTCCCCGAGCTCAATAGCTTCAGGTACTTGTCGCGCGCCCCCGGCTGGCCTTTCAGCACTGCGTCGGCGAATTGCGAGCTTGCGGCGATCGAGGTCGCGTACTGAAAAACGTAGAACGTGTAATAGAAGTGCGGGATGTAGGCCCATTCCACGGTGTAGGTGTCGTCGATCTTCACCACGCCTTCCTTCTCGCCGTGATAGCGGCGCAGGATCTCGCCGTAGATCTCCGATAGCTTCTTGCCGCTGAGCGACTCGCCTTTATCGACGCGCGCATGGATGTCGCGCTCGAATTCCGCGAACATCGCCTGACGGAAGAACGTGCCGCGGATACCCTCGAGTGCCGAGCCGAGATAGAGCAGGCGCTCGTCGTCATTCTTGGCGCCTTTTAGCGCGTCTTCGAGGAGCATCGCTTCGTTGAAGGTCGATGCGATCTCGGCGACGAAAGTGGCGTAGTCGGAGTTGATGAACGGCTGCGACTTGTTGGTGTAGTACGAGTGCATCGCGTGTCCCCACTCGTGCGCGAGGGTCGTGACCGACTCATAGTTGTCGTTGAAGTTCATGAGCACGAAGGGATGCACGTCGTACGCGGACCCCGCCATGTGCGCGCCTGATTGCTTGCGCGGGCGCGGATAGGCGTCCATCCAGCGGTTCTCGAAGCCGGTGCGCAGCGCCTTGCCATAGTCTTCGCCGAGCGGTTTCACCGCATCGAGCGTCATGGTCTTCGCCTGGTCGAGCGAATACTTGAGCGTGCTCTCGACGAGCGGGGGATAGATGTCGTAATAGCGCATCTCGCCTGCCGGAATGCCCAGCATCTTGGCGCGCAGCCGGAAATAACGATGCAGCGTCGGCAGTCCCTTATTGGTCTCGGCGATGAGGGTGTTGTAGACCGAGGGCGGGATGCGGTTGGCATCCAGCGAGCGAGTGAGCGTGTCCGGATACTTGCGGACCTTGGTATACACCGTGTCCTTCTTCAGTGCTTCCGTCAGCGTCACGCCGTAGGTGCGCTCGAATTCCTTCCACTTGCCCCAGAAGGCATCGAAGACCCTCTTGCGGTCGTCCCGGTTGGCGACTTCGCGGTAGTGCGTGTAGGCGGATTGGTCGAGCTTCACTTCTTTGCCGTCGGAGAGCTTCACCGTGGGCCACGGCATGTCGGCGTTCGACATGATGCGGTAGGTGTTTCCCGCAGCCCCTGACGAGAGCTCGAACGTAGCGACGATGCCTTCACCCCGCGCATCGAGCGTGTGCGGCGCCATGCGCACGATGTCGTCCATCGCATGCGCGTAGATGGCGAGCGATTTGTCACCCTTGAGCAGCTCTTCGACTTTCGCGCGTCCGAGCTTCAGCACCTCGGGCCGCAGGAATGCCGTCGCTTCGGAAAGCTGCGCGCCGAGAGCGTGCGACTTTTCCTGCAGCTCGAGGCTCTCGGGCTTGCCGGTGTCCTCGGAGAGGAGCTCGGATGCATAGGTCTCCATCCGCGCGTAGCGCTTGTTGAAATCGGAGAATGCGTCAAGACAGCTCTTCAGCCGGGCCGTAGATTCGCCGAGGTGTCCACGGCAGGCGGCGAACGCCTTGAGCTGTGCCTCGAGCTTCGCTGCATCCTGATCCCAAGCAGCGACGGAGGCATACATGTCGCCGAGGTTCCAGCGATCTTCGGGGCGTTCTTCGGCGGCAATGGCGGACGAGGTCGCGAGGGCAAGCAGCAGAATCGATGTGCGCATAGGTGTTCCTGTGGTTCGTGGACTTGGCACCCCGGACACGAATCGAACGTGCGACCTTCCCCTTAGGAGGGGGATGCTCTATCCACTGAGCTACCGGGGCCCGGCAGCGCGATTGTACGCGCTGCTTATGAAAACCCCCGGCTCCGGGTGGGAAGGTCGCTGATTCGATTCGTGTCCGGGTGTGCTCCTACCGCAGTTCTGCTTTGGTTTTGCCGCCTGCACCGCG
>JAFARH010000362.1 GCA_019245555.1 Betaproteobacteria bacterium | reverse complement strand
TGCGGAGCCCGAAGTGGCCATTCACCCCGGCCGCGGTGGAGTACTCGCCGGACGAGGGGGGTGGCGTGTACGGCTTGTGGCGCGGTGAGACCGTCCTGTTCATCGGCTCGGCGCAGGTCGGCGGCAAGAGCATCAAGGCGGACCTCGTCTCGCACCTCAAGGGTGAGCGCGGCGCATGCACCCAGGAGGCGACCCATTACGGCTGGGAGCTCTCGCAGGATCCCAAGCAGCGCGAGCTCGAGCTTCTCAAGGAATACCTGGAGCGGCATCGCGCCTATCCCCGCTGCAACCAGAAGCATTAGTTAGCATGCGCGGCGATGAGCCGCATCCGCTTTGATGCCGCGCTGCCGATCAACGCGCGGCGCGAGGAGATCTGCGCCGCCGTGGAGAAGAGTCCGGTGGTGATCGTCTGCGGCGAGACCGGCTCAGGCAAGACGACGCAGCTGCCGAAGATGCTGCTCGAGATGGGCCGCGACAAAGTAGGCCGCATCGGCCACACGCAGCCGCGGCGCATCGCGGCTCGGTCGGTTGCAGCGCGCATCGCCGAAGAGCTCGGCACTGAGCTGGGTGGCGTCGTCGGCTGCAAGGTGCGCTTCCACGACCAGGTCGGTGCACGCAGCGCGATCAAGCTCATGACCGACGGCGTCCTGCTCGCCGAGACGCAGAGCGATCGGGATCTGCGCGAGTACGGCTCGATCATCCTGGATGAAGCGCATGAGCGCAGCCTCAACATCGATTTCCTGCTGGGCTACGTGAAGCGCCTGGTCACGCGTCGCCCCGAGCTGCGCATCGTCGTCACCTCAGCGACGATCGATGCCGACCGCTTTTCAAAGCACTTTGACGGCGCACCGGTGATCGAGGTCTCCGGGCGCCTGTATCCGGTCGAGGTGCGCTATCGACCGGTGGAAGGCGACGCCGAAGATACGACGCGGGACGAGGAAGAGGCGGCACTTGCCGACGCGGTGGATGAACTTTGTCGCGAAGGCCCCGGTGATGTGCTCGTATTCCTGCCGGGCGAGCGCGAGATCCGCGATGCCGCCGATACGCTGCGCAAGCACGGCCTCAAGGGCGTGGAGATCCTGCCTCTGTATGCGCGACTTTCGGCCGCGGACCAGGACCGTGTGTTCCGCCCCGGTGGTGCGCGCCGCATCGTGCTCGCGACGAACGTCGCCGAGACTTCGCTGACGGTGCCGCGCATCCGGTACGTCGTCGACACAGGGCTTGCGCGCGTCAAGCGCTACAGCTATCGGCAGAAGGTGGAGCTCCTGCGCGTCGAATCGATCTCGCAGGCCGCGGCGCGCCAGCGCGCCGGTCGCTGCGGACGCGTGGCCAACGGTGTGTGCATCCGCCTTTACTCCGAAGAGGACCACGACAAGCGACCCGCCTTCACCGACCCGGAGCTCCTGCGCTCCTCGCTCGCCTCGGTGATCCTGCGCGCGAAGAGCCTGGATTTGGGAGAGGTCGCCGATTTCCCCTTCCTCGATCCACCGATCCCGCGTGCGATCGCCGACGGCTATGCGCTTCTCTCCGAGCTGGGCGCAGTCGACGACACCAACGAGCTCACAGCCATAGGCGCCGAGCTGGCCCGCCTGCCGCTCGATCCGCGCATCGGGCGCATGCTCATTGCCGCGCGCGAGGAGCGCTGCCTCGAGCAGGTGCGACTGATTGCCGCCGCGCTCTCGGTGCAGGATCCGCGGGAGCGCCCGCTCGACAAAGCGGGCGCTGCCGACGAGCGCCACGCGCAATTTGCCGACGACCGATCGGACTTCATTGCGTTCCTCAAAATGGCGCGACTCTTCGACCAGAAAATGGAAAGGCAGGCGCGCGAGAATTTTCTTTCCATCCCGCGGATACGCGAATGGCGCGACGTGTCGCAGCAGCTCAAGCGCACGCTGGATGAGCTTGGTTGGGAGGAATCATCCGTGCACGCCGAGCGTCCCGAGGGCTACCGCGCCATTCATCGCGCGCTGCTCGCCGGCCTCCTCGGCAACGTCGGCGTAAGGGATGAGCCGGAGACGAGCTACACCGGCGCGCGCGGCATCAAGTTCTGGATCCATCCGGGCTCGTCGGCGAAGAAGCCGGGTCGCTGGGTCGCTGCCGGCGAGCTGGTCGAGACGACGCGGCTTTTCGCGCGCACCGTCGCCGGCGTCGAGCCGCGCTGGCTGGAGGAGATCGGCGGTCACCTCATCCGGCGCGAGCACTACGAGCCGCAATGGGACGCGGGGCGCGGCGAAGTGATTGCGCTCGAGCGCGGCACGCTTTACGGCTTGCCGGTATATGCGAACCGGCGCGTCGGCTACGGGCCGATCGATGCGCAGTCGGCGCACGAGATCTTCATTCGCTCGGCGCTCGTCCATGGCGAGCTCGAGACGCGCGCACCATTCCTCGCGCACAACCGGCGGCTGGTCGCGGAGATCGAGCGCCTTGAGCACAAGTCGCGCCGGCCGGACATCCTCGTCGACGAGGAGCTGATCCACGCCTTCTACGCCGGTCGCATCCCCGAGAACATCTATAGCGCGGCGGCCTTCGAGCAGTGGCGCGTGCGCGCCGAGCGCGACAACAAGAAGCTTCTCTACCTCTCGCGCGAAGACTTGATGCGCCACGAGGCAGCGGGAATCACGACGGCGAATTTTCCGCCGCAGGTGCAGCTCGGGCCGAACCGCTTCGCGCTCGACTACCATTTCGAGCCGGGATCGCCACGCGACGGCGTGACGATGACCGTGCCACTCGCGCTGCTCAACCAGGTTCCCGTGCCTCGAACCGAGTGGCTCGTGCCCGGCCTCCTCAAGGAGAAGGTGCGCACGCTGGCGAAGGGAATTCCGCAGAGACTGCGGCACAAGCTCGGCGCGTTGGATGAGTTCGCCGATGCCTTCGTCGCTGTGGGCGAGCCGTCGAACACGCCGCTTGCGACGGCTATCGCGCGCCACATCCGCGATGAATTCAACATCGATGTGCCGCAGGACTCGTTCCGGCCGGATTCGGTGCCGCCGCACCTGCGAATGAATTTCCGCGTGGTGGACGGGGAAGGCCGCCAGCGAGCGATGGGCCGCGATCTCGCCACGATCCAGCGCGAGCTCGGCGAAGAAGCGAAGACCGTGCTACAGCAGGAAGCACCGGTCGACGAGGGTGCGCGCTACACCGGATGGACGATGGGCGATCTCCCGGAAATCATGGAGATCCAGCGTGGCGGGCAGACGCTCGTCGGCTATCCGGCGGTGGTCGACGCCGGCGACGCCGTCACGCTGCAAGTATTTGAGTCTCCCGACAAGGCTCGCGCCGAGCATGCCGAGGGCGTCCGGCGGCTCGTGGCCATCGCGTTCCGCGACCGCGTGCGCGACCTCGAGCGCACGTTTGCGAAGGACATGATGCTCGCGCCGCTCAAGGATGATGTCATTCGCGCCGCTCTCAACAGGGTGTTCCTGGCCGATCCATTGCCGATGAACGCCGGCGATTTTGCGAAGCGGCTGGAGGAGGGCCGTAGCCGCTTCACGCTGATCGCGCAGGAGATCGCGCGCTCCGTGGCCGCGATCCAGGCCGAACGCGCCGCGCTCGAGAAGAAATTGAATGGCGTGGAGCGTGCCTACCCGCAGGCTGCGGCGGACACCCGTGCGCAACTCGCACGTCTGCTCGCCGCCGGCTGGCCCGCGCGCACACCGTGGGAACGCCTCCAGCATTTCCCGCGCTACCTGAAGGCAGCGGCGCTGCGTCTCGACAAGCTGCGCGCCGATCCACAGCGGGATGCGCGGCTCGCCCTTGAGCTTTCAACGTTGGAACAACCGTACCGGCGGGAGCTGGGCGTGCGATTGAAGAACGGCACGGCGAGCGCGGAGTTCGAGCAGTTCGGCTGGCTGCTGGAGGAGTTGCGCGTCTCGCTTTTCGCGCAGGAGCTGAAGACGCCGGTGCCGGTATCAGCCAAGCGCCTCGCCAAACTCTGGCAGACTGTCCGGCGATGAGCGTCGCGCGCTCGCTCCTCTACGGAGCCGCCAATGTGCTGCATCCGCGCATGCTGTGGCTGATGCTCTGGCCGATGCTCGTCGCGGTCGGATTCTGGGGCCTGATCGCGCTCTTCCTCTGGACGCGGCTCGCGGTGCGGATCGCGGTGTGGCTGCAGCAGGGCCTCAACTACACGTTTGCCTGGTTGCACATCGACTTTGCCTCCGTGGCGCTGGTCGCGGCGAATGTGCTCCTTTTCCTCGGCTTCGTGCCGCTCGTTTATCTGACGGCGCTTTTCATCCTGAGTGTCTTCGGCATGCAGCAGATGGTCGAGTACGTCGCGACCCGGTCTTATCCGACGCTCGATCGCCGCCGTGGCGGCGGCATGGCGGGCACCGTGTGGAACGGCGTCGTTGCGTTCCTCGGCCTCATCTTCTTCGGCGCGTTGAGCATCCCGCTCTGGTTCTTCCCGCCGCTCTGGCCGCTGATCCCGCTCGTGATCCTCGCCTGGGTCAACCAGCGGCTGCTGCGCTACGACGCGCTCGGCGAGCACGCCGATGCGGCGGAGATGAAGCATGTATTCAGGGAAAACTG
>JAFARH010000043.1 GCA_019245555.1 Betaproteobacteria bacterium | reverse complement strand
CGTGAATCTCTGCGCCCGCGGTACCGGGTATAAAGAACGTGGCGCCAGGCCGTGTCGAAAGGTGGCGGAGATGCACGATCGGCAATCCGTTGTCGCGAAACCTCTCGAGAGCGCGCGCGGCGTTGCCTGCCGCCGCATCGGAACCCTCGAGCTCCATTTTCCCGCCGGGAAAATAGTCATTCTGGATGTCAATGATGACGAGGGCCTGGTCAGCCATGTCTGCTTCGTCTCCTGGGAATGTCCTTCGGTGCCGCGGCTAGAATTCTAATCCCGTCGATGAAGACCTTTGAGCTCGAACCGATCGAAAAGGCGCCGCGCGAAGAGCTGCGGCGCCTGCAGCTCGAGCGGCTGCAGTGGTCGCTCAAGCACGCCTACGACAACGTAGCGCAATTCCGCAAGAAATTCGACGTGGCGGGCGTAAAGCCCTCAGACTGCCGGACGCTCGAGGATCTGCGACGCTTTCCTTTCACCACCAAGGCGGATCTTCGCGAGACTTATCCCTTCGGGATGTTCGCCGTGCCAATGGATCGCATCGTACGCATCCACGCCTCGTCAGGTACGACGGGCAAGCCGACGGTCGTCGGCTATTCTGCTCGCGACATCGATACATGGTCGCATCTCATGGCCCGCTCCATTCGCGCGGCCGGTGCCCGGCCCGGCGACAAGGTGCACGTCGCCTATGGCTACGGTCTTTTCACCGGCGGGCTTGGCGCGCACTATGGCGCCGAGCGCCTCGGCCTTCCCGTCATCCCGCTCGGCGGTGGCATGACCGAGCGCCAGGTGCAGCTCATCGCCGACTTCAAGCCCGCGATCATCATGGTGACGCCGAGCTACATGCTGGCGATCGCCGACGAGATGGAGCGCCAGGGATTCGATCCGAAAAAGAGCTCGCTGCGCATCGGCATCTTCGGCGCCGAGCCGTGGACCAACGAGATGCGCGTGTCGATCGAGCGCCGCATCGGCCTCAATGCGATCGATCTCTATGGTCTGTCGGAGGTGATGGGCCCGGGCGTGGCGCAAGAATGCGCCGAGACCAAGGATGGGCTCACGATCTGGGAAGATCACTTCTATCCAGAGATCATCGACCCCGAGACCGGTGCGCCGGTCGCTGACGGCGAGCGCGGTGAGCTGGTCTTCACCTCGCTCACAAAAGAAGCACTGCCGGTAATTCGCTACCGCACTCGCGATCTGACGCGCCTTCTGCCACCCACGGCGCGCACCATGCGGCGCATGGAGAAGATCACCGGCCGCTCGGACGACATGCTGATCATCCGCGGCGTCAACCTGTTCCCCTCGCAAATCGAGGAGTTCATCCTCAAAACCCCGGGCCTGAGCCCGCACTATGTGCTCGAAGTCACCAAACAGGGGCCGATGGACCATCTGGCCGTGATCGTCGAGGGCACAAAGGAAGGTGCCGCATCGCTCGCGCACCACATCAAGTCCTACGTAGGGATCAGCGCTGAGGTACGCACGGGGAACGTCGAGCGCTCCATTGGCAAGGCGAAGCGCGTCATCGACAAGCGCCCGAAATGAAAGGTCTCCAGGGCAAGACAGTCCTCGTAACCGGCGGTGGCGGCGCCATCGGCTCCGCAATCTGCCGCCGCTTCGCCGAGGAAGGCGCTCGGCTCCTCGTCGCTGACCGTGCCGCCGAGGCTGCGCAGCGTGTCGCGAAGGAATGCAAGGGCGAGGCACTGGTGTTCGATATCGCGAACTACGGCGCGGCCAAATCGGCGCTTGCGGCACACCAAATCGATGTGCTGATCAACAACGCCGGCTGGGATCGATTCCAGAACTTCGTCGATACGAAGCCGGACGAATGGGAGCAGCTCATCGACATCAACCTGCGCGGCCCGCTCAACATGCATCACTTGGTGCTGCCGCAGATGCTCGCCAAAGGTCGCGGCCGCATCGTCAACATCTCGTCCGACGCGGCGCGGGTCGGCTCGTCCGGCGAATCCGTCTATTCGGCGTGCAAGGGCGGGATCCTCTCTTTCACGAAGACGCTCGCTCGTGAGGTCGCACGCAAGAACATTACGGTCAACGTCGTCTGCCCCGGCCCGACCGACACCCCGATCCTGCGCAGCTTCCTCGGCGAGGGTGAAGCCGGTCAGAAGGTTTATGACGCGCTCGTGCGCGCAATCCCGATGAAGCGTGTCGGGCAGCCCGATGACATTCCCGGTCTCGTCGCTTTCCTCGCTTCCGACGAGGCCGGCTTCATCACGGGGCAGGTGATCTCGGTCTCTGGCGGCCTGACGATGGCCGGCTAGATCGCAAAATCCGGATAGAACCGGGGAGCACGCGGCCGCAAAATGCGCCCTATGACCCAAATACTGCAGAAGGCAAAGGCTTATCTCGACGCACGGCGCGGCGAGCGGGTGACGCTGGGCGAGCTGGCGCAGGCGGTGGCAGCGAGCCCCTTCCACCTCCAGCGGCGCTTCAAGGAAGCCTTCGGCGTCTCGCCGCGCGGCTACCAGGACGCCCACCGCGTGGAATCGGTGAAGTCTTCGCTGCAGAACGGCAGCCGCGTTACGGACGCCGTGTTCGAGGCAGGCTACGGCTCGGTGTCACGCTTCTACGAGAAGCGGCACCTCGGCATGAAGGCGAAGCACTATCGCGCGCGCGGCAAGGGACAGCGCATCAGCTACTGCACGTTCCCGACATCGCTTGGTACCGTGCTCCTGGCCTCCACTGACGAAGGCCTGTGCGCCGTGAAGATCGGCACCGAAGTCCGACGGCTGAAATCGCTGCTGGCGGAAGAGTTCAGCGCGGCCGAACTGGCGGAAGAATCGATGCCGGAATTCGAAGCGAAAGTACGGGCCTTCATCGCCGGCGAGGGATCACTCGCGCGCATTCCCCTCGATATCCGCGGCACCGTCTTTCAGCGCCGCGTCTGGGAAGCTTTGCGTCGCATTCCGCGCGGAAGTACGCGCACCTACAGCGACATTGCGCGAGAGATCGGCGCGCCGGCGGCGGTACGCGCGGTTGGCAGCGCCTGCGGCGCAAATCCCGTCGCGCTGGTTGTGCCCTGCCATCGAGCGGTGCGCAGAGACGGCGGGCTTGGCGGCTATGAGTGGGGCCTTGGAGTGAAGAAGCGTCTGCTGGAGATCGAGAAGCGCCGTAAATGAGAGCCGCGGACGCGGCGCGGCTCGTCACGCTCGCCGCGATCTGGGGCGCCTCGTTCCTCTTTATTCGCATCGCCGCTCCGGTGTTGGGCGTCATCGCGACCGCCGACGTCCGCATGCTCATCGCCGGTGGTGCGCTCGCGGGCTATTACCTTCTCACGGGGTACGACGCGCAATGGCGGCGCTGGTGGCGCTACTACCTCGCGATCGGCACGCTTAACTGCGTGCTGCCGTTCCTCCTCTATGGCTACGCCGCGCTCGACCTGACCGTGGGGCTGCTCGCTGTCCTGAACGCGACTTCACCGATGTGGGGCGCGCTACTCTCGGCGATCGTACTTCGCGAACGCATGTCGGCGTCGCGCACTGCCGGGCTTCTCATCGGCGTTGTCGGGGTCGGGATCGTCTCCGGTGCCGAAGCAAGCGAACGCTGGCTTGCCGTGCTTGCCGGGCTCGGCGCGGCGTTCTGCTACGGTCTCACCGGCGTCGTCATGCGCCGCTGGGCGCGAGAAACCACGGCGAAAGGCATGGCCGCAGGCTCGCTCCTCACGGGAGGGCTGGTCCTTGCGCCGCTGATGATCATCGTGCCGCCGGCGTGGCCGGGACTGCCGGTGGCGCTCGCCATGCTCGCGCTCGGCTTGGTCTGCGGATCGGTCGCCTACATCCTCTACTTCCGCTTGATCGCCGACCTCGGCGCAACGGGCGCACTGACGGTGACCTATTTGATTCCGATCTTCGGCGTCCTGTGGGGCGCACTATTTCTTGGCGAGGCAATGACCTCCGCGATGATCGTCGGCGCGCTGGTTGTCGTCCTCGGCACGGCGCTGGTGCTGCGCAACTAGGGTGCTAGCATCGGCCCGAGGGAGGGCCGCTTGGAAGCTGCCGAAGCGAAGCGCCTGTTCGGGCGCATCGCAGCGAATATCGAGAGCGTGATGCGTGGCCAGCACGCGGCCGTGCGGAAACTGCTCGCCGCCTTCGCCGGCGGCGGGCACGTGTTGATCGAAGACACGCCGGGCACCGGCAAGACGACGCTCGCCAAGGCGCTCGCCGCCTCGATCGGCGCGCGCTTTGCGCGCGTGCAGTTCACGCCGGATCTGCTGCCCTCCGACATCCTCGGGGTATCGGTCTTCAACCAGCGCGAGCAGCAGTTCGAGTTTCGCGAGGGGCCCGTGTTCACTTCGATCCTCCTCGCCGACGAAGTGAACCGTGCGTCGCCGCGTACGCAGTCTGCGCTTCTCGAGGTGATGGCGGAAGCGCAGGTGTCGATCGAGGGCCGCACGCACGCCATGGACCCGCTGTTCTTCGTTATTGCGACGCAAAACCCGGTCGAGTTCCGCGGCACCTATCCGCTGCCGGAAGCACAGATGGATCGCTTCGCAATGTGCCTTTCGCTCGGCTATGTCGATGCGGATACCGAAGTGGCCGTGGTCACGGCGCAGGAGCTCGAGCATCCGCTCGTGCAGGCGCATGCCGTGGCGACGCGCGAAGAGATGCTGGCGCTGAAGACTGCCGTGCGCCGCGTGCGGATTTCAGATGAGCTCAAGCACTACATCGTCGAGCTCGTGCGGCGCACGCGGTCGGCGCCGCAGGTACTCCTCGGCTGCGGGCCACGCGCGTCGATTGCACTCGTGCAATCGGCAAAGGCGCTGGCACTGCTCGAAGGACGTGATTTTGTCTCGCCTGAAGAGATCCAGGAGCTCGCCGTCAGTGTCCTCGCGCATCGCATGGTGCTCGATCCGCAGGCGAAGTTCGCCGGGGCGAACGGCGCGACGCTCATCGGCGCGCTGCTGCGCGAGACCAAAGTCCCGGCGTGAAGCGGCTCACCTACGCAGGACTCCGCGCGCTGAGCGCGCTGCAACACTTTGGCAGCGAGCGCCTCACGCACGCGGGCTGGCTGGTACTCGGTGCCGCCGGCACCGCGGCCGCGCTTGGCATCGATACCAG
>JAFARH010000456.1 GCA_019245555.1 Betaproteobacteria bacterium | reverse complement strand
TTGTTCCTGAAGTCGAGCGCGAGCTGCGTCGCGAAGAGCACCGCTTCCGGATCATCGCCGTTCACGTGGAAGATCGGCGCCTCGACCATCTTCGCCACATCGGTGCAGTAGAGCGTCGAGCGCGCGTCGCGCGGATCGGAGGTGGTGAAGCCGATCTGATTGTTGACGATGAGGTGCACCGTGCCGCCCGTGCCGTAGCCGCGCGTGCCGGAGAGGTTGAGCGTCTCCATCACCACGCCCTGCCCCGCAAATGCGGCGTCGCCATGCACGAGAATCGGCAGCACCTGGTCGCCCGTCTTGTCATCGCGCCGGCGCTGGCGCGCACGCACAGAACCCTCCACCACAGGGTTCACGATTTCCAGATGCGAGGGATTGAAGGCGAGCGAGAGATGCACCGGACCGCCGGCCGTCGTAATGTCGGACGAGAAACCGTTGTGGTACTTCACGTCGCCGGAGGGAAGCTGCTGGGCTGCCTTGCCCTCGAACTCGAGGAAGAGATCCTTCGGCATCTTGCCGAGCACATTCACGAGCACATTGAGGCGCCCGCGGTGCGCCATTCCGATGACGATCTCCTGGACGCCGTTGGCGCCGGCGCGCTGGATCAGCTCGTCGATCGACGGAATCAGGCTCTCGCCGCCTTCGAGCGAGAAGCGCTTCTGCCCAACATACTTGGTGTGCAGGTAACGCTCGAGGTGCTCGGCCTCGGTCAGCTTGCGCAGCAGATGCTTCTGCTGGTCCGCGGTGAGCTTCGGAACGGCGCGCGTCGGCTCGATGCGTTCCTGGATCCACTGCCGCTGCACGCGATCCGAGATAAACATGTACTCGAAGCCGATATTGCGGCAATAGGTGTCGCGCAGCGCCTGAATCAGAGTCCTCAACGAAACCCTGTCCAGCCCGACGAACGAGCCGGCATTCACCGTCTGGTCGAGGTCGGCTTCGGCGAGATCGTAGAAGCCCGGCTCCAGTTCGGGCTGCGTCGGCCGCGCCATGCGCTTGAGCGGATCAACCGTCGCCCAGCGGGCTCCAGATATGCGATAGGCGGTGACGAGAAGGAGCGCTGCGACTTGCAGGCGCTCCGGCGTGACCGGCTCGGCGCGCAGTTGCTTCGTGCCGCCCAGCACGCCCGCTTTGGCGCGCTCGACGAAGGACTGCTCCACCGGCGCGCGCGCGATGTCCTTCACCGTCGCGCCGGGCAGTGCCTGCATGCGGTCGAAGTAATCGCGCCACTCGTCCGGCACTGATTGCGGGTTCGCCAGGTACTTCTCGTAGAGCTCTTCGATGAACGGCGCGTTGCCGCCGAAGAGGTACGAGTTATCGATGAACTGCCGCATGACGCTGCTCATGATGTCTACCTCTTATCGAGAGGCTTCACCTCCCGCTTCGTCGGTCCCTTGTACAGCTGGCGCGGCCGGCCGATCTTGTATTCCGGATCGGAAATCATCTCCTGCCACTGTGCGATCCAGCCGACGGTGCGTGCCAACGAGAAGATGCAAGTGAACATCGCGACCGGGATGCCGAGCGCGCGCTGCACGATACCGGAGTAGAAGTCGACGTTCGGATAGAGCTTGCGCGTGACGAAGTAATCGTCTTCAAGCGCGATGCGCTCGAGCTCGATCGCCAGCTTGAACAAGCGGTCGTTGTGCAGGCCGAGCTCGTTCAGCACTTCGTGGCAGGTCTCGCGCATGAGCTTCGCGCGCGGATCATGGTTCTTGTAGACGCGGTGGCCGAAGCCCATCAGGCGCACGTGCGAGCTCTTGTCCTTCACCTTCTTGATGAATTCCGGCACCTTCGAGACGTCGCCGATCTCTTCCAGCATCTCGAGGCACGCCTCGTTGGCGCCGCCATGCGCGGGGCCCCAAAGGCAGGCGATACCGGCGGCGATACAGGCGTAGGGGTTCGCTCCCGAAGACCCCGAAAGGCGGACCGTCGAAGTGGAAGCGTTCTGCTCGTGGTCGGCGTGCAGGATGAAGATGCGGTCCATCGCGCGAACGAGCACGTCGTTCGGCTTGTACTCCTCGGCGGGGACGGCAAACATCATGCGCATGAAGTTCGCGGTGTAGGACAGGTCGTTCTTCGGATACATGAACGGCTGGCCGATCGAATACTTGTAGGACATGGCGACGATCGTCGGCATCTTGGCGATCAGGCGGAACGCCGAGATCGTGCGGTGCTGCGGGTTATTGATGTCGAGCGCGTCGTGGTAGAAGGCCGAAAGCGCGCCCACCACGCCGACCATCACCGCCATCGGGTGCGCATCCCGCCGGAACCCCTGGTACAAGCGCGCCAACTGCTCATGCACCATCGTGTGGTGCGTGACGATGTCGACGAACTCCTTCTTCTGCGTCTTGTTGGGCAGCTCGCCATTCAGGAGCAGGTAGCAAACCTCGAGGAAGTCGCAATGCACCGCGAGCTGCTCGATCGGATAGCCGCGGTAGAGCAGCACGCCCTGGTCGCCATCGATATAAGTGATGGCCGAGGTACAACTGGCTGTGGAAAGAAAGCCCGGGTCGTAGGTGAAGTAGCCGGTCTTCGAATAAAGCGGCCGGATGTCGACGACGTCCGGCCCGGTGCTGCCGGACAGCACCGGGAAGTCGAGCGACTTCCCATCGGGTAGTTTCAGACTGGCGGTCTTGTCGGCCATGGCTTCCTCTCAGGCGGCGCGGAGACGCGCCACAACTTCGGTAAGGTGGGGTTGGTAGTCTTCGCTACGGCCAACGACGATGTCCCACAAGTCGTTGTCCGGCAGATCCAGCAGTTC
>JAFARH010000364.1 GCA_019245555.1 Betaproteobacteria bacterium | reverse complement strand
TGCGGTCCGCCGGCGTGGAGAGCGAAAGCGCCGCGACAAGATGGCCGGCGTCGTCGCGGATGCCGGCGGCGACGCAACGCACGCCGATCTCTGCCTCCTCGTTGTCGGTGGCCCAGCCCTGTCGCTGCGTGCGCTCCAGGTCCTTTTCCAGGAGCGGCAGGCTCGTGATCGTGTTCTTGGTGTGCTCGGCGAGCCCGGTGCGCTTGGCGTAATCGCGCAGGCGGGCGAAGCCATCTTCCAAGAGAAAGAGTTTGCCCGCTGCCGTCACGTGCAGCGACGCGCGCGCGCCGATGACGTGCACCACCCGCATCGCTGATCGACCGGACGACGTGCGTTCCACGTACACGATCTCATCGTCGTGACGCACCGATAGATTCGCGGTCTCCCCGGTCTGCGCGTGCAGCTCGCGCATCAGCGGCAAGGCCAGCTCGCGCACGCTGATGCGCGACTTGACCAGGTTGCCGAGCTCGAGGAGGCGCATGCCGAGTCGATAGCTGCCCGGCTCGACGCGATCGACGATGCGATCGGTCGACATCGAAGAAAGGATGCGATGCGCAGTCGAAGGATGCAGCCCCGTGTACTGCGAAATCTGCTTCAGTCCCAACGGCTCAGGATGCTGCGACAGGACGTCGAGCAGCTTCATCATGCGCTCGATCACCTGGATTGGATTCTTTGCTTCTTCGCGGGCGACGCTCATTCCGCATTGTAAAATGAGCTGCCATGTCCGTGGTGACTTGCATCGACGATCTCCGCGATATGTCGAAGAAGCGCGTTGCGCGCGCCATCTTCGAGTACGTCGATCGCGGCTCGTACAGCGAAGGCACTTTGCATGCCAACCGCGCAGATGTTGAAGCGATCGGCCTGCGACAGCGCGTCGGCATCAATGTCGACAACCGCTCGACGAAGACCAATCTGCTAGGTCGCGAAGCGACGATGCCCGTCGCGCTCGCTCCCGTAGGTCTCCTCGGACTCAACTGGGCGAACGGCGAAATCCTGGCGGCGCGTGCCGCAAACCAATTCGGCGTGCCGTTCACGCTCTCGACCATGTCCATCTGCTCGATCGAGGATGTCGCCGAGGGAACCGGCAAGCCGTTCTGGTTCCAGCTCTATGTGATGCGCGACCGCGGTTTTGCCGCCTCACTCATCGAGCGGGCGAAGGCGGCCAAGTGTTCCGCCCTTGTCCTCACGCTCGACCTGCAGATCCAGGGCCAGCGGCACCGCGACCTGAAGAACGGCCTGGCCGTGCCGCCGACCCTCACGTTGGGTACTGCGCTCGACATGATGATGAAGCCCGGTTGGGTGCTGAACGTCATGACGAGCAAGCGCAAGACCTTCGGCAATCTCGCCGGGCGTATTCCCGACGCGAAGAGCCTGACTACGCTCTCGCAGTGGATCGCAGGCCAGTTCGATCCCACGCTCTCCTGGAAGGATGTCGAGTGGGTGAAGAAGCTCTGGGGCGGCCCGCTCGTCCTTAAGGGAATCCTCGACGTCGAAGACGCGAAGATCGCAGCGCAGACGGGTGCAAATGCGATCGTGGTTTCAAACCACGGCGGCCGTCAGCTCGACGGCGCGATGTCCTCCATCCGCGCGCTACCCGAGATCGCCGGCGCCGTGGGCGACAAGATGGATGTCTGGTTCGACGGCGGCATTCGCAGTGGCCAGAGCCTCCTCAAGGCGCTCGCGCTCGGCGCCAAGGCAGCGATGATCGGCAGGGCGTTTGTCTACGGGCTGGGTGCGCGTGGCGAAGCGGGCGTCCTGCAGGCGCTGCAGGTGATGCAGAAGGAGCTCGATGTGACCATGGCGCTCACCGGCATCCGCGACGTCAAGGACGCGAGCCCCGCGATTCTGCGCGTCTAGCAAAGCGCCGCGGCGCGAGCGCGTCCGCGAGTTTTCCCTCCACCGGTAGCGGTTCGCCTTCCAGCTCGCTCGCGATGATTTCGGCCGCAAGGGCAGACCAGATGATGCCTCGCGAGCCATAAGCAAACGCGCCATAGACGCCGTCGCGGATCTTCCCGACCACGGGCAGTCGGTCTGGCGCGACTGCGCGGAAACTTACGCGGCCTTCCGCCTTCCCACGGACCTCGACGCCGAGGATATTTCTCAGTCGCTCGAGATTTCCTGCGTGGCTGTCCTCGCGCACTGCGGCGTCCTCGTCCTCGAGGTCGTAGGTCGCGCCGACGACGCACACACCGTCGATCGGCGGCAGCACCATTCCTCCGCGCAGCACGACGACGCGCGGCGGCTCGAGCGCCTCGGCCGACACGTAGGTGAGCTGCCCCCGCACGCGGCGCAGGCGCAGGTGCGGCACCGGGCACAGCTTCGGCGCCTCCGCCGAGTTCGCGAGGATGACGGTGGCACCTTCTTCCAGCTTTTCAACCGGAGAGCCGAATCTGCGATGCAAGCGCTCGCCGCACGCCGCTAGTTGGGCGCGCACGAGCGAGCGCGGCTTGATCCAGCCGCTCTGGGCAAACCATAGACCCGACGCCGCGATGGGCACGCCGGCGTGCCGCGAGGCTTCTTCACGCTCGACGAACTGCGCGTAATCGGCCGGCAGGCCGGCGACGGCTTTGCGCTGCGCGTCCATCTCCTTATCGGTACGCGCGAGTTGCAGGACGCCGCACTGGTCATAGCGCGCGGCGGGCAACCGCTCCCAGTTGCGCAGCGCGTAGAGCGTGGCCGCGCGCGTAAGGCGCGCAAAGATGCTGTCGTCCGGGGTGACGATCGGGTGGAAGGTGCCGGCGTGATTTCCCGAGGCTTCCTGCGCCGGCTCGTCGCGCCGCTCATGGAGCTCGACTTCCCAGCCCCTGGCGCACAGGCGCTCGCATACCGCGGCACCGGCTAGACCGGCGCCGATAACTATCGCTTTGCGCTCCGGCACGGACTGGCTGTCAACCCTTCGCGTGTTCCGTGCTGTGAGCATCTCGCGCTTGGTGCCGAAGCCGGCGCGCTTCTCGAACGCGAAGCCCGTCTCCTCCAACGCCTCGCGCACGGGACCGGCCACACTCCAGGTCGCCAGGGTCGCGTCGCGGGCCGCGAGGCGAGAGACCGAGCGGAGGACTTGATGCGTCCACATGTCGGGGTTCTTCGCCGGTGCGAAGCCGTCGAGATAGATCGCGTCGGCCGAAAGGCGCAGATCGCGCAGCTGCGCGACGTCGCCGAAAAAGAGCGTCAGCACGACATCGCCGAACTCGAGGCGATGCGCGCCGCTCACGAGCAGCGGCCAGCGTGCATGAAGCTCGCTCGCTTCGGCGCCGAGCTCCGGATACAGGCGGTGCAGCGCACGCAAATCGTCGAGCATGAACGGATGCTTCTCGATCGAGACGAAATGCAGGCGCCGGCAGCGCAAGGGGTCGTCCTTCCACGCACGCCAGGTGACGAGGAAGTTGAGCCCCATGCCGAAGCCCGTTTCGAGGATCACGAAGCGCTCGCGATGCGCCCAGCGCCCGGGTAGCCCATTGCCGGCGAGGAATACATGGTGTGCCTGCGCCGGTCCGCCGCCGGCGCTGTGATACAGGTCGCCGTAGGACGCGGAATAGGGCGTCCCGTTCCGCAGCTCGTAGCGGGCGGGAACGATGGACGCGGCCATGCGACTATTTTGATTCAGATCAAGCCGCGACAGGCGGCGGGGCGTAGCGTCGAATGCATGGACTTCCTCGCCTCCGTCGCCCTCTCCAGCGTCGTCGTCATCGTCGTACTGATCAGCGTAGGTTTTGTATTCGTGCTGTGGCAGCAGGGCTCCGGCGACCAGCATCCCGTGCTCATCGATCGCATGCTGCGGCGCCAAGGCGAGCGTGTGGCCTACCGCGCCGTCGCGGCCGGCGGAGGCGATTTCGCAGTGGCCGTAAATCAATGCGTCGCGTGCCAGAAGGCGGCGGAGTGCCGCGCCTGGCTCTTGAGCGGCGCCACCGAAGGCTACGAGTCGTTCTGCCCCAACACGGGCTTCATCCAGCGGGTGAAGCGCATCAGCGCCTGAGTCGCTGAAGTATCATCGGGTCTCCGCAAGAGGCCCCTGATGAACAAGCCCGCCGAGCTCCGACTCGAAACCGTTCCTTTTTGGATCAATGGCAAGCCGGTCTCATCGGCCGGTAGACATGGCGAAGTATTCAATCCCGCGACCGGCCAGGTCGCGCGGCACGTCGCCTTCGCCGATGCAGCGATCATCGATTCCGCAGTAAAGGCGGCCGCAGCGGCGTTGCCCGAGTGGCGCGAAATGCCGCCGCTACGGCGCGCGCGCGTCATGCAGAAATTCCTGCAGCTCCTGCAGCGCGACCAGAAGAAGCTCGCTCAGATCGTCACCGAAGAGCACGGCAAGACGTTGCCCGACGCGATGGGCTCCGTGCAGCGTGGCATGGAGGTCGTCGAGTTCGCCTGCGGCATCCCGCACCTCCTGAAGGGCGAGTACGCGGAGAACGTCGGCACGCAGGTCGACACGCACACGCTGCGCCAACCGGTCGGCGTCTGCGCCGGCATCACGCCGTTCAACTTCCCGGTGATGGT
>JAFARH010000251.1 GCA_019245555.1 Betaproteobacteria bacterium | reverse complement strand
AGCGCCTGCGCTTGCTTGGAGCCCGTTCGGTCGACGTCACCGGCAATCTCAAGTTCGACGCGACGCCGGACCGGACGCAGGTAGCCGCGGGCGCGGCATGGCGCAAGACCTTGGGGCGTCCCGTGATTCTCCTTGCGAGCACGCGCGAAGGAGAAGAATCGATGCTGCTTGCGCCGCGTCGCTCGGATTCCCCCGTGCTTATCGTCGTCGTACCGCGCCACCAGCGTAGATTCGACGAGGTCGCTGCCCTAAGCGATTCGCGACGCAGCAGGCAGATGCCCGCTGCGACCGATCGCGTGCATCTTGGCGACAGCATGGGCGAGATGGCGTTCTATTACGGCGCGTGCGACGTCGCCATCATCGGCGGCTCGTTTGCTCCGCTCGGCGGGCAAAACCTTATCGAAGCGCTAGCGACGGGTGCTCCAGTGATCGTCGGCCCGCACATGTACAACTTTGCTGAAGCGACCGAGCTTGCGCTTCGGGCGGGAGCCGCAATCCAGGTCACCGATGCGGCAGCGGCGATGAGCACCGCGCTCGAACTGCTGGCGAACGACGCCAAGCGGCAGCGAATGGGAGAAGCGGGCAGGGACCTCTGCAATGCGCACCGCGGAGCGACAGCGCGTCATCTCGCGACCTGCCGTCGACTCTTAAGGGTCTAAAAGCTAGGGCTGTAGCGCGCGGTTTACTTCTTCGAGGTCTTCGTCGCGCAGCGTGCCGGCGGCCGCCTTGAGACGCAGCTGATTGAGGATCGCGTTATAGCGTGCCACCGCCAGGTCGCGCCGCGTCTGGAAGACCTGCTGCTGGGCGTTCAGCACGTCGATATTGATGCGCACGCCCACCTCGTAGCCTAGCCGGTTGGAATCCAGAGCGCTCTGCGACGACGTAAGCGCTTGCTCGAGCGCTGCGACCTGTGCAATCCCATTGATCACTGCGAGATAAGTCTGGCGGGTCGTAAGGGCGGCGGTGCGACGCGCATTTTCCAAATCCTGCAGGGATTTGTAGTAATTCGCGGCGGCCTCGCGCTCGCGCGAGCTAATGCTGCCGCCCTGGTAGAGCGGAACGGCAAGCTGGAAGCCGATCTGCCCGGTCGTGATCTCCCGGCCGACGCCGCTCTGCAGCGAGCCGGTGTCCTTGGTTGTGCCATAAGTGCCGACGAGATCAACGGTAGGCAGATGGCCCGCGCTCTGCCGCTTGGCTTCGAGTTGTGCGACGTCGGTGACGGCCTGTTGGATGATTACCGGGTAGCTCTGCTTATCGGCCAGGTCGACCCAAGCCTGCATGTCGTTCGGAGTGGGCGGGGCGAGGCGGATGTCGGTGCGAAGCGGCTTCAGCTGCATATATTCCTTGCCAGCGACAAGCTGCAGCGCACGCCGCTTGCTATCGAGATCGTTCTGCGCGGCGATTTCCTGTGCGACAACCAAGTCGTAGCGCGATTGCGCTTCGTGCGTATCGGTGATCGTCGCGGTGCCGACCTCGAAATTGCGTTTCGCCTGCGCGAGCTGCTCCGATATCGCCGCCTTTTGGGCACCGACCAGCGTCAGCGTGTCCAGCGCCGCCAGCACGTCGAAGTAAGCCTGCGCCGCGCGTACGGCGAGGTCCTGGCTGGCTTGCGCGAAAGTCGCCTCGGCTTGACGGGCCTGGTAATCGGCTTGGTCGCGTTGCAAAAGGTTCTGCGGCCGGTAGATCGGCTGCGTCAGCGTCAGGGTGTATCCGACCAAGGTCGGGTTGCGCGTGAAGTCCGGCGCGATCAACTGGTTCTGGGTCTGCTGCTCGATCCGCAGAGCGCCCGCGTTCGCGGTCAGGCTGACCGTCGGCAGCAACAGTGCGCGGCCTTGCGGAATGCGCTCGCGCCCAGCATCGAGCGAGAAGCGTGCCGCGCCGTACACCGCATCGTAGCGCTGCGAGTCGCGGTAGACCTGCAGCAAATCTTCAGCCGCAGCGGGGAAAGCCGCCGCTGCGAACACTGCACCTATTCCTAAAGCCCAGCCTCTAATAGAGCGGGACCGTCGGATCGACGGTTCGCGACCAGGCATCGACTCCCCCTACGAGATTATGCGTTTTTATGAAACCTGCTTTTTCCAGGAAGACCGCAACCTGCTGACTGCGGCCTCCATGGTGACAGATGGCGACGACGTCCTTGCCCGGATCGAGCTCCTGGTGACGCGCGGGAACCTCCCGCATCGGGATCAACTGCGCGCCTGCGATGCGCGCCTTTTCGAATTCCCAAGGCTCGCGGACGTCGAGCAACTGGGGTTTCTCGCGCCCAGCATCGGAGAGCCAGGCAGCCAGGTCCTGCGGGCTAATCTGTTTCATCGCCTAGAACCGGAAGCGCGACGGCTGCTCGGCGTTGGTCAGGGGCGCGACGACCGTCTCGAAAAGATCGACGTTGTTGAACGCGCCGGGCGCAGTGCAGGTAACAAGGCGCGCGGTCATCACCGGCGGCTCGCCGACCACGGCGAAGAGACGGCCGCCAACCTCGAGCTGGTCGAGGAAGGATCGTGGCAATACCGGCGTAGAGCCGCTCAGCACGATGACGTGATAAGGCGCATGCTGGTCCCAGCCGCGCGCGGCATCGCCGGCCTCGAGCGTGATGTTGCTGGCCCCGTGGCGCTCGAGATTGCGTCGCCCGAACGCGGCGAGCGCGGGCTTCAATTCGACCGAATAGACGTGGGCAGCCCGATGCGCGAGGAGAGCAGTGAAATAGCCGCTGCCCGTGCCTACCTCGAGGACGCGGTCCGCCTTGCGGACATCGAGTTCCTGTAACACGCGCGCCTCAAGCTTCGGCTCCCACATCCGCTCGCCTTCGCCCAAGGGAATTTGCAGGTCGGAAAAGGCGAGTGCCCGATGCTGGATAGGCACAAACTCTTCGCGTGGCACCACGTAGAGCAGATCGAGCACGTCCTGATCCAGCACCTCCCAGGTGCGGATCTGCTGCTCGACCATATTCATGCGCGCTTGCTCTAGATCCATAAGCACGCGGATTATAATCACCGCTCTTGCGTTGGGGGTCCGGCTCCGGGTGGAGACGGTGAGACAAACCCTTCGAACCTGATGCGGGTAATCCCGCCGTAGGAAAACGCCATGAACGCCAATCCCAAGTTTCTCGCCGCTACCGCGCACGTCGACGACGCGGCAGTCCAGCCGCTGCCCAACTCGCGCAAGGTCCACGTTGGTCCGCTGCGCGTACCAATGCGCGAAATCACGCAGACCGGCGGCAACCCGCCCATTACGGTGTACGACACGTCGGGCCCTTATACGGACCCGGAGGCGCGGATCGACATCCGCAAGGGGCTTGCGCCACTGCGCGCCAAGTGGATCGAAGGTCGCGGCGACACCCGCGAACTTGCGGGTCCAACGTCTGAGTACGGACAAAGGCGGCTGGCCGATCCAAAGCTCGCCGAGCTTCGCTTCGAGCTGCACCGCAAGCCGCGCAGGGGCAAGTGCGTCACGCAGATGCATTACGCGCGCAAGGGGATCATCACGCCGGAGATGGAATACATCGCCGTGCGCGAGAACCAGCGCATGGAAGGCTTTGCCGAGGAGTTACGCCGGCAGCATGCGGGCCAGTCCTTTGGTGCGAGGCTGAGAAGCACCATCACGCCCGAGTTCGTGCGCGATGAGGTGGCACGCGGGCGCGCCATCATTCCGGCGAACATCAATCACCCGGAAACCGAGCCGATGATCATCGGCCGCAATTTTCTGGTGAAGATCAACTGCAATATCGGCAACTCTGCCGTCACGTCGTCCATCGGGGAAGAGGTGGACAAGATGACGTGGGCGATCCGCTGGGGTGGCGATACGGTGATGGATCTCTCCACCGGAAGACACATTCACGAGACGCGCGAGTGGATCATCCGCAACAGTCCGGTGCCGATCGGCACCGTGCCGATATACCAGGCGCTCGAGAAAGTGAACGGCAAGGCTGAAGAGCTTACCTGGGAAATTTTCCGCGACACGCTCATCGAGCAGGCGGAGCAGGGCGTCGACTACTTCACCATTCATGCGGGTGTGCGGTTGCCGTTCATTCCGCTCACGGCGAAGCGTATGACCGGCATCGTCTCGCGCGGCGGTTCGATCATGGCGAAGTGGTGCCTAGCGCACCACAAGGAGAGTTTTCTCTATACGCACTTCGAGGAAATCTGCGAAATCATGCGCGCATACGATGTGAGCTTCAGCCTTGGCGATGGACTTCGTCCCGGCGCCGTTGCGGACGCGAATGACGCCGCGCAATTGGGTGAACTCGAGACGCTCGGCGAAT
>JAFARH010000229.1 GCA_019245555.1 Betaproteobacteria bacterium | reverse complement strand
ATGTGCACGTCGACCGTGCGCTCCTCGACGAACACGTGCTCGCCCCAGACCTCGTCGAGCAGCCGCGCGCGCGAGAACACGCGTCCCGGGTGCGTCATGAAGTAGTGGAGCAGGCGCAGCTCCGTGGTCCAGAGGTCGATGGGCTTCTCGCCCGCGGTGACCTGGTGAGCGGCAGGATCGATCCTGAGGCCGGCGATCTCGACCACGTCGTCGGCGAGCTGCGGCGCGCGCCGGCGCATGACAGCCTTGATGCGGGCGAGGAGCTCGCGCGCGGAGAAGGGCTTCGTGACGTAATCGTCGGCGCCGCTCTCGAGCGCGGTGACTTTGTCCTGCTCCTCGGCGCGCGCCGAGAGCAGCACGATGGAGATGTCCTTCGTGCGCTGGTCGCCACGCAGGCGACGCGCGAAGGTGAGCCCCGGAATGCCGGGCAGCACCCAGTCGAGCAGCACGAGGTCCGGGCGCGACTCGCGCACCAGCGCCTCGGCCTGGGGAACGTCGCCGGCAGTCATCACGCGGTACCCGGCGCGCTGCAGATTGGCGGCCAAAAGGTCGCGGATGGCTGCTTCGTCTTCGACTACGAGGATGGAACCGCCCATGGCGTCTCCCGGTGTGTTGTTAGGCAAACCGAGAGTAGGGGCTCGCCGGATGGCGGCATATCGCCGCCCCCTTATTTAACAGTCGTGTCATATTGGCCTTCTGTCGTTATCCACCGACACGACTCGACAAAAAATGGGGCAGCGCAGCAGGAACAGCCATTGCGGCGATACCTGACATGAGAGTACTGGTCATCGAGGACAACGTTGACCTCAGTGATTTCCTGCGCGTGGCGCTGGAATCCGAGGATCACAGCGTCCAAACCGCGCGTAACGGCAAGGAGGCTCTTGGCATGCTCGACGGCCAGGCGGTCGACGCCGTCATTACGGACCTCTTCATGCCGGAAATGGATGGCATCGAGACGATCGCCGCCTTGAGGCGCAGGTTTCCCGGCGTGAAGGTCATCGCCATGTCGGGACGCCCGGGCGTGGATTACCTCACGGTGGCGCGCGAGCTGGGTGTCACGCACACGCTGCGCAAGCCCTTCGAGATCAACGAGCTCCTGCAGGCGCTCGCCTCATGAGCCGCCGCCCCGTCGTCTATCACATCATCGCCGCCGGCCGCAGGCAGGTGAGCGCGGCGTCGGATCTCGTAATGCGCGAAGGGCGCATTGCGGTCGAGCTCGACCCGGAGATCGTGAAGGCGAAGGGCGTATTCGTGGAGATCGACCCGGTGAAGCTCCGCACGCTCGACGAGAACGGCTGGGTGTTCGGCTATCCCGAGCTCGTCGATCGCCGGCGTGTCCGCCCGAGAAGGCATGACGGGCCGCCGTCGCGTGCTCACGGCCGCCGCAACACCGACGGCACAACGCGACGCGTCTAGCAGTACCTACTTGAGCGCGCGGACCTTGAGGTCCGTGTACACCAGGCCGTCGTCGTCGATGAGGCGCCGGGCGCCGTCGGCAAAGCGGCCCTTCATGAGCTGCGCACGCGATATCTCTACAAATTGCAAATCCAGCGCGCGCAAGCCGAACACCGCGAGATGCGGTGCGAGCGTTTGCGCCAGGCAATCGAGCATTCTTTCGCGAAGGTTCTGTTTTGCTTTCATGCCGGGCATGGCGCAATGAGTATGCCGCTGTGCGTGATGCGCCGACACGTGTAGCGCCTTCCTTACGCCAACTTCAGGCGCGAGCGACAGATGCGCGGCTCCACAGACGTTAGAGTGAAAGCGCAATATCTCGGCTCTCCCCCTCCTCCCCTGGGACCGAGAATTTGAAAGCCACCCTTGCGGTGGCTTTTTTTTCGCGTAGCGGCGCCGCGACGTGCGTCGCCCTGAAGCGCCGCCAGAAAACGGGATAAGCGACTACCTGCTGCCCCTCGGGCCGCGCACACTGCAGGCAAGTCATGAAGCCCGTTCCCTCGCAAATCGTTTCGCTTTTCGAGCGCAATACAGCGCTCCATGGCTTCTCGGTCCGCGGGCGGGGAGATATTCCGGATAACGTCCCCACGACGCAGGACGAAGGCGAGCTTTTCGTGGGCGACATCGGCATCGCGCCGACCGTCAGCGAAGCTCAGTACGCCGAGATCTTCGAGGAAGTCGTCGCCGCGGTTACTGAAGTGCTAGCTGAAGGCGAAGACGGCAGTGAGCGCCTGCGTGGACGTACCTTCGCGAGGGCACTGCACTAAGAAGAGGTAGGTGTGCGAGTCAGTCCCTTGCTCTCGCGCGCTTGCGGGAGAGCACCTCGCGGATGCCCTCCTCCAGCATTTCATAAGGCAGCGGCTTGTATTCGACGCGGCAGTCGCGGATGGCACGCGCCGCGGTTACGACACTGTCTTCGCGCGAGCCGGTGAGGAGGATGGCCCTCA
>JAFARH010000074.1 GCA_019245555.1 Betaproteobacteria bacterium | reverse complement strand
CGTGCGCGAGACGAGCGTCCTGCGTCAGACGAAGACGCAGATCGAAGCGACGCAGCGCTGGACCATGAGCCACATGTCGACCGGCATCTTCGCCGCGTCGATGGGCTTCGGCTACGGCTGGTATCCGGAGGAGCGTATACGGGGCGAGCTCGAGCGCGGGACTCTCAAGCGACTCAAGCTGCGCGACGGCGGCGAGGAGAGGACCGGGCAGTTCTATCTGGTGTACGCGGACGCCGAGAGCGCCGGGCCGGCAACCAAGCGCCTCGGCGAGATCATCCACGAACTCGTCAAGACCGAGTGCGCTAGCGCGGGCGGCGGAACCACTTCGTGATGATCGCCTTGTAGCCCGCGGTCACTGGCGTGCCGTGGTGCAGGGTGTCGTAGTTCGGCGTGCCGTCGCGCTTGAGGTTGTTCCAGAGCACCGCGGTTCCCGCCTTGGGCGGTACCTTGAGGCCGACGCTGACGAAGTGGGTCTCGCCGCCCGACTCGACGTCGTTCAGGTAGATCATGAAGGTCCAGGTGCGCTGCCCGAGCGTGGCGGTGGAGTTCCGCTCGAGCTCATAGGGCTCGAAGTAGTCGGTGTGCGGCTTGAACTCCTGAGTGATCTCGTAGTACTGCCCCTGGCTTGCCTCGGCCATCTTCGGGTCGATGCCCATTGCGCCGCAGATGCGCTCGTCCAGTGCGCGTACGGCGGGCTCGCCGCCGGTGAGATCGCAGGTGCGGCTGGTCCGAAAAGACGAGTCGGCGGTGCCGTCATGACTGATAGTCGAGGGCCGCAGGTTGTCCTTGATGATGTCGACGAGCTCCTCGCACTCGGGCGGGGTGAGGAAGCCCTCGGCGGTATAGAGCTCGATGCGATCGGAGGGGAAGCGGTTGAGCGCGACGCGCCGGATGTTGAGCGCCCGCTCGGCGACCTCGGGAGCGAAGCCTTCCTTGACCAGCGTGTTGAAGATCTCGGCGCTGGAGCAACCGCGCGCCACGTTCTGCGCCACCCAGTCCTGCCACTCCTGCGGGAAATCTGTGCGCGGCATGCAACATGGACACGTCAGGCAGGCGCAAGTTCTTCGTATTGATTCGACACGTTGCGACATGTCGCCTATGCTTCGCACTTGGCGCGCTCGCGGAGCGTCGCCCTAACAACGGGGAGGACCTGTGGCGAAGAAGCGCAAAGCCAAGAAGTCGAAGAAGAAGTAACTGCACGTAAGACCGATCCGTCGCGCGGTTCCGCGCGGCGGATCGGTTTCAAGCCTTGGCTCCCCTCCACCCGTTCGCGGTGATGTCGAACGCGATGCCATCGGGATCGAAGTACTTCACCTCGTAGAACCCACCCCCTTCAGCGGGCTCGCCCATCCAGTACTGGCCGCCGGCGGACGCGATCGCTTCACCCGTCGAGGTGACGTCCTTCACGATGAAACCGAAATGGTGTACGCCGATATGGCCGGCGCCCAGCTTCCCGGCGTATTCCTCTTTCCGGTAGTGGAGCAGCGCCAGGTTCATGACGCCATCCGTGAGGTAGACGCCGTGCGCTCCTTTCCAGTCGGTCGTCCCGACCCGCTTCAGCCCTAATGCAGCCTCATAGAAGGCGGCAGCCTTCTCCGGGTCGGGCACGGTGATCGCGATGTGGCGGAGCTTCGCCACTATTGGATCGGACAAGCCACCGTATTCACGCCGAGGTAGACCTCGCGCATGAAGAGACCGAGGCAGCCAATGAGCGCGAGCATGGCCAGCATGAAAAGGATGGCGATCGTCTGCGCGAGATTGATGCCGATCAACGCGTCGAGGAAGGCGAGAGCGATGAGCAGGCAGATGAGGAGCGCTGCGCTCACCGCGAGGAAGATCGCCGTATAGATCAAGCGCACCCGGCGCTCGACATAGTCGAGCTCGCGATGCACCTCGCCCGCCAGCACGGCGTCGAGCGCCGGCAGGGCCGCCACCAGCACGCGGCGACGGTCCACGGTGCGACCGAGGCGGCTTACCAGCACGTTGAGCATCGTGCCGACTGCTGTCAGGAGGAACACCGGCGCGATCGCGAGCTGGATGACGTGCGTGACATCGCCGGTCGGCAAGGTGAGCGGCATGGCGGTCGATACGATACATTGTCCCGATGCTCGACGCCCTGATCGTTCCTCGCACGCGGGACCTTGGCGACGGCTTCATGGTGCGCCGGGCGCTGCCGGCGATCGAGCGGCGCAGTGTCGGCCCGTTCGTCTTCTTTGATCAGATGGGACCGGTGGCGCTCCCGCCGGGCAAGGGCATGGATGTGCGGCCGCATCCGCATATCGGCCTCGCCACGGTCACCTATCTCTTCGAGGGCGAAATCCTGCATCGCGACAGCCTCGGCACGGTGCAGCCGATCCGGCCGGGCGACGTGAACTGGATGACAGCCGGCCGAGGTATCGCGCACTCGGAGCGCACGCCCCCCGAGCTTCGTGCGCGCGGCTCGCGCATCTCCGGCGTCCAGCTCTGGGTCGGACTGCCTTCCGCGGACGAGGAGATGGCGCCCGGTTTCGTGCACGTGCCCGGCGCCGAGCTGCCAGTGATGCAGGAAGACAAGATGCGCCTGCGCGTCATTCTCGGCGACTGGGAAGGCGAAAGCTCGCCGGTCGAGACGCGCAGTCCGATGTTCTATGCCGATGCGCAGCTTGATGCCGGCAGTAGCATTACCGTGCCCGCGGATTACTCCGAACGCGCTGCATACGTGATCGACGGTGTGATCGAGCACGACGGCAAATCATTTACCGCCGGCCAGCTTCTGCTATTTCGTGCGTTTGGCGATGCAGACGTCACCGCACGAGCGCGTGCGCGCGTGCTCTTCCTCGGTGGCGAGCCGCTCGGTGGTGAGCGCCGTCTCTGGTGGAATTTCGTCTCGAGCAGCAGGAAGCGTCTCGCGCAAGCCGCTG
>JAFARH010000368.1 GCA_019245555.1 Betaproteobacteria bacterium | reverse complement strand
CTGCCGCAAGGCGCGGGGCGCGTGCTGCGCTGGTTCATCCCGGCGAAGGCGCTGCGCGAGTCGCAAGTCGGCAAGCCGCTGGGCGAGCTCCTGGTCGAAGAGAACATGGCGTCGTCGGAAAGCATCACGCAAGCGCTCAAGCGGCAGAAGCTCCTGCGCTCGCGCAAGCTCGGCGAGTATTTGACGGCCAATGAGATCGTCTCGCAGGAGCAGCTCGCTGCGGCCCTCAAGGCACAGCAGGCGCAGCCCACACAGAGACTCGGCGATACGCTGGTCGAGCTCGGCTTCTTGAGCAGGACGGAACTCGACGAGGCGCTCGCCATCGAGGCGCGCGATCGCTCGGTGCCGCTTGGCCGGGTGCTGGCAGACATGGGGGTGCTCGACATCGAGGTCGTGCACAACGTGATGGCCAAGAAGCTTGGCGTGCCGGTCGTCAACCTCGCCAAGTTCAATCCGTCGGCCAGCGCCCTCAAGCGCATACCCGCCGCGATCGCGAGCCGTTACAACGTGCTGCCGATCGCCGAAGTCGAGACGGGTCTCGTGGTCGCGGTCGACGATCCAATCAACATGGAGCGGATGGAAGAGGTGCGCTTCGTGGCCGGCAGCAAGCTGATTCCCGTAATGGCGACGGCGCAGGAGATCCGGCAGGCGTTGGCGCTCGCTTACGGACCCGGTGTCGATCTCGAGCGCCAGGTCGACATCAGCGACCTCACGCAGCGCCTCAAGATCGAAGGTGGCGCAGACGAAGCCAACGAGCCGCAAGCGCCAGCCACCGACAGCACGCTCGTCAAGCTCGTGAACCAGATGATCGTCGACGCCGTGGAGCAAAAAGCGTCGGACATCCACATCGAGGTTCCCGCCGGCACGAGCGTCCGAGTGCGCTTCCGCAAGGACGGCGTCCTGGTGAACTACCTCGAGATCCCGACGCGGTTCCGCAGCGCTGTCGTTTCACGGCTTAAAGTCATGAGCCAGCTCGACATTGCCGAGCGGCGCAAACCCCAGGACGGCAAGATTCCCTTCAAGCGCTTCGGTCCCCTCGACGTCGCGCTGCGCATTGCCACCATTCCCACCGCGAACGGCCTGGAGGACGTGGTGATGCGCGTACTGGCCGCAGCGACGCCGAAGCCGATCGACGAGCTCGGCTTCAGCCCGGAAGCGCTCGACTCGGTCAAGCGGCTCATTTCCCGCTCGCACGGCCTGTTCCTCGTCTGCGGCCCCACCGGCTCCGGCAAGACGACCACGCTGCATTCGCTGCTCGGCTCGCTCAATACCCCGGATCTCAAGATCTGGACCGCCGAGGACCCGATCGAGATCACGCAGGCGGGGCTCCGCCAGGTGCAAATGAACCCGAAGATCGGCTGGACCTTCGCCGCCGCCATGCGCAGCTTCATGCGCGCCGATCCCGACGTCATCATGGTGGGCGAGATGCGCGACGATGAGACGAGCAAGATCGCGATCGAGGCCTCGCTCACCGGCCACCTCGTGCTCTCCACTCTGCATACCAATAGCGCCGCGGAAAGCGTGGTGCGGCTTCTCGACCTCGGCATGGATCCCTTCAACTTCGCCGATGCGCTGCTCGGCGTGCTCGCCCAGCGCCTGGTACGCAAGCTCTGCACGGCGTGCCGAGTGCGCCTCGAGCCGAGCGTGCGAGACATGGAAGAGCTGGCCAACGAGTATTGCGAAGGGACGGCGGTTGACCGCGACGCCGTACTGCGCA
Organism: Betaproteobacteria bacterium; assembly: GCA_019245555.1. GTDB lineage: Bacteria > Pseudomonadota > Gammaproteobacteria > Burkholderiales > SG8-39 > SCGC-AG-212-J23. The sequence goes on along the minus strand of JAFARH010000368.1, from coordinate 2,695 downwards.
AGTGGCGGGAGCAGAAGGTCACGATGTACCAGGCCAAGGGCTGCAAGGAATGCGACCGCACCGGCTACAAGGACCGTTTTCCCGTGTACGAGCTGATGGTCGCCGACGCGGCCGTGAAGCGCCTGATCCAGACTCGGTCGCCCATCACCGAGATCGTGGCCGCTGCCCTCGGGAGCGGCATGCGCACGCTCAAGCAGGATGGAATTGATAAGGTAAGAAAGGGTCACACGGATATGCACCAGGTGCGCGCTGTATGAGCTTCGACTGGAACAACCCTTACGCTTGGCCGCGCAAGCCGCTTCTCGCCGCCAATGCCGTCGCGACGTCTCAGCCGCTCGCGGCACAAGCCGGACTGCAAATGCTCGCCGAGGGCGGCAGCGCGATCGACGCGATCCTCGCCACCGCCATCACGCTCACGCTGGTCGAGCCGGTCTCCAACGGCATCGGTTCGGACGCCTACGCGATCGTCTGGGACGGCAAACAACTCCACGGCTACAACGGCTCGGGCCGCTCCCCTGCCGCGTGGACACCCGGATACTTCAAGGGGCAGAAGAGCGTGCCGGAGCGCGGCTGGAACTCGGTCAGCGTGCCGGGATGCGTCTCGACGTGGGTCGACCTGCATGCGAAGTGGGGCAAGCGACCTTTTGAGCGCCTATTCGAGCGCGCCATTCACTATGGGCGCGAGGGTTTCCTTGTCTCGCCGACCATCTCGGGTCAATGGGCGAAGCAGGTGCCGATACTGAAAGGCCAGCCGGGATTCGCGGATGCCTTCCTGCCGGACGGTAGCCCTCCCAAGCCTGGCCAGAAATTCAAATGGCCGGCACATGCTGCCGTCCTCGAGCAAATTGCCGGCACGCGGGGCAAAACGTTCTACCAGGGAGCACTCGCCGAGAAGATCGAGGCGCACGCCCGGAAACATGGCGGCGCGATGACAGCGGCGGACATGGCGGCGCACAAGTCTGACTGGGTGAAGCCGCTCGAGATGAATTACCGCGGCTACACGCTGCACGAGATACCGCCGAACGGCCAGGGCATCGTGGCGCTGATGGCGCTCGGCATGCTCGAGCACTTCGACGTCCGCTCGCATCCGGTCGATGGGCCAGACAGCGTCCACCTGCAGATCGAGGCGCAGAAGCTCGCCTTCGCCGACGCGTGGCGCTACGTGGGCGACCTCGATCACATGGTCGACGTGAAGCCGGCGCACCTGCTCGATCGCGAATATCTCAAGTCGCGCGCGAAACTGATCGATCCCAAGCGCGCGCAAGAATTTGGTGCCGGCACGCCGCCGAAGGGCGGTACGGTTTACCTCACCGCCGCCGATGCGTCGGGCATGATGGTCTCGCTCATCCAGTCGAACTACATGGGCTTCGGTTCCGGCGTGGTGGTCGATGGCATCTCGCTGCAGAACCGCGCGGCGACTTTCGTACTCCAGCCGGGACATCCGAACTGCGTCGGGCCGAAGAAGCGCCCCTACCAGACCATCATCCCTGGCTTTCTCACCAAGGACGGCAAAGCGGTAATGAGCTTCGGCGTCATGGGCGGCACCATGCAGCCGCAGGGACATGCGCAGGTCGTGGTGCGCATCGCCGATTACGGCCAGAGCCCGCAGGCGGCATGCGACGGACCTCGTTTCCGATTCGTGCAGGGCATGGACGTGAGCGTCGAGGAGAACCGTTTCCCGGCAGCGACGCTGGAAGCCCTGCAGAAGCGCGGCCACCGCATCGTCACGGTGGACGACTACAACCAGTTCGGCAGCTGCCAGGCGATCTGGCAGTTGGATGGCGGTTACTTTGTCGCGAGCGATCCGCGGCGTGATGGACAGGCGGTGGGGTTCTGATGCTCAAGATCTGGGGACGCGTCAACTCGGTCAACGTCAAGAAGGCGCTGTGGGCCGCCGAAGAGCTCGGATTGAAGTACGACCGAGTCAACGCCGGCATGGAGCACGGTGTCACCAAGACGCCCGAGTATCTGAAGATGAACCCGAACTCGCTCGTCCCGACGATCGACGACGACGGCTTCATCCTGTGGGAGTCGCACAGCATCGTGCGCTACCTCTGCGCCAAGCACAGCATGGGCAAGCTCTGTCCGTCGGACCTCAGGGCGCGCGCCGACGCCGAGCGCTGGATGGACTGGGCGTTCACCTTCCAGCGCGCGATGCGCGACGTGTTCTGGGGCCTGATCCGCACACCGGCCGACAAGCGCGACATGAAGGCCATCGAGGCCGGGCGCGAGCAGACCGCGAAGCTATTGCCCGTGCTCGAGGAGAACCTGCGGACCAAGAAGTACGTGACCGGCGCCGCCTTCACCATGGGCGACATCCCGATCGGCTGCGAGGTGCAGCGCTGGATGCGGGTTCCGATCGAGCGCCCCAAGTTCCCGAATGTCGAGGCGTGGTTCGAGCGGCTGCGCGAGCGGCCTGCCTACCGCACCTTCGTCGACGTCCCGCTTAGTTAGAGTTCGCCAACACCGCGTCGCGCTGCTTGCGGTCCTCGTGCGCGAGTTGCCGCGCGCGCTCATAGAACGCGTCGAGACCCCCCGCCTGGGCAAGGACGCGTTCCAGCGCCGGTACGAACTCGTTATAGAGAGCGATGGAGACGAGGAAGGCGTTATTCGGCTCGGGCGGCACGAAGGTCGGATAGAGCGCGCGCAGCCGGTCGAACTCGCTCTTCTTCTGCTCGAGCATCTGCTCGGGCGT
>JAFARH010000021.1 GCA_019245555.1 Betaproteobacteria bacterium | reverse complement strand
GGAACACCACGCCGCCTGCATCGGTGTCCTGGTAGTAGACCCTTACGGGGACGCTCAGCTGTCGGATAAGAGGTCCCGCGCAGCGACCGGCGCAGTGATGCCGAAATGGCGGTAGGCGCTGAGCGTCGCCATGCGTCCGCGCGGCGTGCGCTGCAGAAATCCCTGCTGGATGAGATACGGCTCGAGCACGTCTTCGATGGTCTCGGCATCCTCGCCGATGGCGTGCGCCAGGTTCTCGAGGCCCACCGGGCCGCCGGAGAATTTCTCGATCACTGCCATGAGGAGCTTGCGATCCATCACGTCGAGGCCGAGCGGATCGACATCGAGCATCTTCAGCGCGGCCTCGGCAATCGTCTTGGTCACGCGACCGTCGGCTTTCACCTCGGCGTAGTCGCGCACCCGGCGCAGCAATCGGTTGGCAACGCGCGGTGTGCCGCGCGAGCGACAGGCGATTTCTTTCGCACCCTCGTCGTCGAGCTGGACCTTAAGCAGGCCCGCAGAGCGACGCACGATCGTCGTGAGCTCCGATTGGCTATAGAACTCGAGGCGCGCGACGATGCCGAAGCGCTCGCGCAGCGGGTTCGTGAGCATCCCGGCGCGCGTCGTGGCGCCTACCAGGGTAAATGGCGGCAGGTCGAGCTTGATCGAGCGCGCAGCCGGGCCCTCGCCGATCATGATGTCGAGCTGAAAATCTTCCAGCGCGGGATAGAGGATCTCCTCGACAACGGGCGAGAGGCGATGGATCTCGTCGATGAAGAGCACGTCGCGCGGCTCAAGGTTCGTGAGGAGCGCAGCGAGATCGCCGGCGCGCTCGAGCACGGGGCCCGACGTCTGGCGCAGGTTTACGCCCATCTCGCGCGCGATGATATGCGCGAGCGTCGTCTTGCCGAGTCCCGGTGGACCGAAGAGCAGCACGTGGTCGAGCGCTTCGGCACGTTGACGGGCCGCCTGGATGAAGATTTCGAGCTGGCCGCGCGCCTTTTCCTGCCCTACGTACTCGGCCAGCGTTGCGGGACGCAGTGACCGCTCGAACTGCTCCTCCTGCGGGGAGGCCGGCCTAGCCGAGATCAGGCGGTCTGTTTCGACTGTCATTTCTACAATCCCCGTGCATTATGCAGCGCAGCGTTGCGCGGGCGCGACGCATTGCCTTGACATCCCTATGTGCGGCCCAGAACAATCCCTCACCGTTCTCTCACAGGCTATTCGAGAACGCAAATAAGTCGCTGAAACAACGACTTCGTATCTGGACTCACTCTGGGAGATGAGATGAAAAAGCTACTGGCAGTCGTATCCGTGGCAGCCGCATTCCCCGTGACCGCGATGGCCGACAACATCGGCAGCTGCGGCTGGGGAACGAAGCTGTTTGACGGTCAGTCGGGCGTTGCGCCGCAGGTTCTTGCCGTGACGACCAACGGCACGTTCGGCAACCAGACGTTCGGCATCACGTTCGGCACGTCGGGCTGCACGCAAGACGGCACCGTGAAGTCAAGCTGGAAGACGGCGCTCTTCATCGACGGCAACAAGGAAGCCCTCGCGCGCGACATGTCGGTCGGCAGCGGCGAAGCCCTTGACTCGCTCGCGCTCCTGATGGGCGTCGAGGCGCAGGACCGCGATGCGTTCAGCCGCGCCGCCAAGAGCAACATGGCGCGCATCTTCGCGACGGACGGCACGCCGGAAATCATGGCTGCCCTGCGCCAGGTGCTGGCGGACAACGCGCAGCTCTCGCGCTACACCGCCGCGCTCTAAGCCGACGGCAGTCCGAAAAACCCTGCGGGCGACCGCAGGGTTTTTTTTCGTGCGTCTCTGGCTTCTCCTGGCTGCGTTGATCGCGCCCTGCGCATTCGGCGCCGACGACGCTTATCTCGCCGATCTCGTCGCGCGCTCGCGTGCGCTCAAGCTTGCGGAGCGGCCCGAGTGGCTGAAGCTCGGGCATTACCTGCCCGACCTGATCGGCAGCGGCGTGCACAGCCTGGTCGATGACCCGGAGTTCTTCACCGCCGGCCCTCGCGGCAAGACCAACCCCCAGGCGGAGCTCGAGGCGACGCTCGCGAGCTTTTACTCGCCGGTCGAAGAGACCACCGACCGGCAGAACCCGCAATGCCAGCTCATCGCGCGGCGCGCGTGGCTCGACGAGCAGCTGCGCTTCGATCGCCAGCGTTTGCCTTTGCGCGAGTGCAGGCGCTTCCAGGAGTGGCATGCAGCTCTGAACGCCAACAGCCTCACAGTCGTTTTTGCTTCCGCGTATGTCAACAACCCATCGACGATGTACGGCCATACGCTGCTGCGCGTCGATGCGCGCGACCAGGACGAGCGCACCCGGCTCCTCGCCTATACGGTTAACTTCGCGGCAAACACGAATGAGCGAGAGGGCATCTCGTTCGCCGTGAAGGGACTCTTCGGCGGCTACGCGGGAACGTTCTCGGTGCTGCCTTATTACCTGAAAGTGCGCGAGTACAGCGACCTGGAGAACCGTGACTTATGGGAATACGAGCTTGCGTTCACGCGAGATGAAGTGGAGCGGGTGGTACGCCATGCCTGGGAACTCCTTCCGGCCTACTTCCAATACTTCTTTTTCGACGAAAACTGTTCGTATCATCTGAACGCCCTGCTCCAGGTAGCACGACCGGAGCTGGACCTGACGGCGCCATTCCGCTGGTGGGCGCTGCCGGTGGACACGGTGCGCGCCATCACCGCGCAACCGGGCCTGGTCGCAAGAACGGTGTATCGACCGGCGAACGCCACGATCATCGAGGCGCGGCTCGCGACATTGTCGAAGGAGGAGCGCGGCATTGCCAAGAATCTCAGCCTGGGACGGGCACAGAGCGCCGAGGCGCTCAGTGGCCGCCCTGCGCCGCGTGCCGCCGCGATCCTCGAAACGAGCTACGACTACGTGAACTACCGGCGCGCCACTGGCAAGAAGGATGTCCCCGATCCGGCGGCGCTCGCCCGCGAGCTCCTTGTAGCGCGCAGCCAAGTCGACGTTGGACCGCAGAAGCCCGCGATCGATTCCGGCACCCGTCCGGACAACGCCCACGGCACCTCCCGCGCTTCCTTCGGCGCCGGGCAGCGCGATGGCCAGAATTTCCAGGAGCTGGCGTTCCATCCGACCTACCACGAGGTCATGGACCCGGAGCGAGGCTACGCGCGGGGTGCGCAGATCGAGTTCTTCGACACCATCGTGCGTCGCTACGACGACGGCGCGACGCGCCTCGAGCGCTTCGTGCCGGTGGATATCCTGTCCTTTGCGCCCCGCGACGACTTTTTCCAGCCGCGTTCATGGCGGGTCTCCGGCGGATGGGAGCGCTCCTTCGTACGCAATGGTTCGGAGCCGCTGGTGGGATTCTTCGGCGGAGGCGGCGGCGCCGCTTGGTCGGATCGCGCAGGCCATATGCTTTTCTACGCGCTGGGCGAGGCAAATTTCCGTCTGAACCGCGAGCTCGATGGCGGCTATGGCGTCGGCGCCGGCGGCCGGCTGGGAACGATAGTCGACCTCACGTCGCATTGGCGCGCCAATGCCTACGCGAGCGGCCTCAACTATTTTCTCGGCGAGAGCGACCAGCCGCGCCGCGTCGGCCTCGAGCAGCGCTTCGCGCTCGGGCGCGACAGCGCGCTGCGCTTCGACTTTGAGCGCCGGCGCGAAGCTGACCGGCATTTCAACAGCGGAATGCTTTCCCTCCAGCTCTACTTCTGACGTGATGCGCCTCGCCACCATCCTGATCTTGGTTCTCGCGGCAAGCGCGTGCACGCCGGTGTTCTTCCAGCCGACCGGCACCATCTATTCCAGTCCTGGCATCTACGGCATCGAGTACCAGCCGGTGGAGTTCAAGGCCGCCGACGGCACGGCCCTCTTCGCATGGTTCATGCCGGCGCGCGGCGAGGCGCACGGCACGGTGCTCTATCTGCACGGCAACGCGCAGAATATCAGCGCGCACTTCGCGAACGTCGCGTGGCTGCCAGCGGCCGGATTCAACGTGCTGGCGTTCGACTATCGCGGCTACGGCGGCTCGGCGGGGCGGCCATCGCTTGCCGGCGTGCAGCTCGACATCGACGCGGCAATGCGAGTGCTGCTCGAGCGCGCCGACGTCGATCCAGAACGCATTGTCGTCTTCGGACAAAGCCTGGGCGGTGCGCTCGCCATCTACTACGTCGCGCACAGCAAATATCGCGACAACATACGGGCCGTCGTCGCCGACAGCGCTTTTGCCGACTACCGCATGGTGGCGCGGGAAAAAATGGCGGACTTCTTCATCACCTGGCCGCTGCAGTGGCTGCCGGATTACACCGTCGACAACGATTACGCGCCGCGCGCCGCCGTGGCCGCGATTGCGCCGATCCCGCTATTGCTGATCCATGGCGAGGACGACAGCGTCGTCGCACCGCATCACTCGAAAATGCTGTACGACGCGGCGCACGAGCCGAAGGCTTACTGGGAGATTCCGGACAGCGGACACATCCAGGCGCTGCGCGATGCGAAGGTGCGCAAACGCCTGACCGACTTTTTGCTACATCAGACCGCGGACCAGCCTACTGGAATCGCCAGAGCGCCCCGACGTTCAGAGTATCAAGGTCACCTTTAGGCAGCGTGCTGCCGCCGAGGCCGGAATAGGCCTGCCACTCGCCGCGAAGCGCGATGTTCTTGTTGATGTCGTACTGCACGCCCACGCCGTAGGTCGGACCGTAATTGGTCTCTTTCGCTCCCGTCAGCGTGCCGTCACCCTTGACGACGCCGCGGAAGATGCCGAGCTTGCCGAAGACGGAAAGATCACCGACCACCGGCCACGACGCGAGACCGTCGATCTCCCAGCCTTTGCCTTTAACCGACGCAGTCGAGGCGTGCACCATGCCGTAGTTCCGGAAGCCAAGCTCGGCGCTGAACATCGGGTTGATGCGATAGCCCGCGAAGGCGGCGACGGTGGTGTTCGTGTCGTCGCAGCTCGGCGCGTTCTGGCACATCGAGCGCCAGTGGCCCTGGCCGGCGCTGGCTCCGACGTAGTAATGGCTAGCGGCTGTGCTAGTGCTCTCCTGAGCGGACGCCGGCGCGGCGAGGCTGAGCGCAATCGCCGCCGGCAATAGGAATTTCATCGCTTTCATCGTCCGCCCCCTCGCGGATATTTGGCTAGAACTTGTAGAGCAGATTGAGGCTGTACAGCGTGTAGTCGCTGTCGCCGATGGTGCCACCGCCTACCTTGACGTAACGCTGGCCCTCGCCGCGCAGCGCGAGGCCTCCGGTCATATACCACTGGAAGCCGCCCGCAATCGTAGGATTACCCCTGCCCTCCTTGGTCGTGGTCGTAACGCCCGACTGGGTGGTTGTCCTCGTGGACTGAGAATAGTACCCGCCGACCCTGCCGTAAAACCCGAGGGTCTCAAGTGCGTGCCACACACCGACGAGAGTGACGTCGCCAGCACTTACCTTGATGTTCTCGTCGAAATTGCCCCCGTTGCTCGAGGATACTTTGCCGAAATCGGCGTAGGTGGCCTCGACGGCGAAATTACGGCTGAATTGCCAGCCGCCGAAGAAACGATACGCGGAGCCCTTCTTCTTGCAGGTTGGCAGCGCGTCACAGTTGTAGTCCCAGGCGTCGGCGGTCCCGATCCCCGCGCCCAGGTAGAAACCAGGCTTTGCGGCAACGGCTTGCGCTTGCGCCGCAAACGGCATCACGGCGCTCAACGCCAAGCCAAGAATCATCGCAATCGTCTTCCCGTTTTTATTCATATAACTGCCCCCAATTGTTATTGTGTGCTCGCACAGTATTACTGGAATCCAAAAATCGCGCCCGCACACACTAGCAAAGCCGCGCTGACCGCAGGCTGAGGCGACCGCCATCGTACAGAGCGTTTCGCTCGCATGTTGCGGAATTGCAACGTAAATTTTCGTATTTAGCGGCGAACCAGCGTCTTGAGCGCGGCGCGAATCGCTTCGGCGAGCGGCATATCAGGGGCGAGGCCTTTCACCGCAATCGCTGCTTCCTTATCGCTATATCCCAGCGCGACCAGCGCGTTCACGACATCGGCGCCGCGTTCTGTCGTCGGCTCACCCACGGCTTCGGCGAGCTTGCCTTTGAGCTCGAGCAGCAGCCGCTCGGCAGTCTTGCGTCCGATGCCCGGGATCTTTATCAGGCGCGCGACATCCTGCAGCGCGATGGACTGCGCGAGATCAGCGACTGACATGCCCGAAAGCACCGAGAGCGCGGTGCGCGGGCCGATACCCGATACCTTGATCAGCTGCCGGAAGACTGACCGCTCTTCACCTGTCGCGAAGCCATACAGGATGTGGGCGTCCTCCCGCACCACGAGATGCGTGAAGAGCGTGACTGACCCTCCGGTCGACGGCAGTGCATAGAAGGTGCTCATCGGCACGTCGACCTCGTAGCCCACGCCTCCCACCTCGACCAGGATCTGCGGCGGGTTCTTCGCGGTGAGCTTGCCGGAAAGCCTGCCGATCATACGAGCCTGCCTTTGCGCATGCGCAGGCCGCGGAGCGGCATCTCACCCAATCGTGCGCCATGCGCATGGCAGATCGCGCAAGCGAGCGCATCGGCCGCGTCGGATGAAGGCTCGCCCGGCAGGTCGAGCAGGCGCCGCACCATGTGCTGCACTTGCTCCTTCGCGGCGTGACCGTTGCCCACGACCGACTGCTTCACCTGCAGCGCGGTGTACTCCGCGACCGGCAGCCCGGCGATCACCGCGGCGCAGATCGCGGTGCCACGCGCTTGTCCCAGAGCGAGCGTCGACTGTGGGTTGACGTTAACGAAGACCTTCTCCACCGCCACGGCATTGGGCGCATTCGCCGAGATCACTTCGCGCAGGCCTTCGAGGATGGTTTTCAACCGGCTGGCGAGCTCGCCCTCGCCTGACTTAACGCAACCACTGGTGATGTACCTCAGCCCCGATGCCCTGACCTCGATCACGCCGAATCCCGTGAGTCTCAGGCCCGGATCGATGCCGAGGATTCTCAGTCGATCACCGCCGTGGTGTAGACGTTCTGGACGTCGTCCAGGGTCTCGAGCGCATCGACGAGGCTCCGCATGCGCCCCTGCAGGTCGGCCGGCATCGCGGTTTCGTTCGTCGGCTTCCAGGTGATCTCGGACAGCTCCGGCTTTAGGCCCGCCTTCTCCAGCGCGGCCGTAACGGCGGTGAAATCGTCCGGCGCGCAGATGAGCTCCACCGAATCGTCGTCGTTCTTCATGACGTCTTCGGCGCCCGCGTCGAGGCCGGCTTCCATGACCTTGTC
>JAFARH010000016.1 GCA_019245555.1 Betaproteobacteria bacterium | reverse complement strand
TCGTGCAGGCATTGCGCTCGCCGGTGATCCGCGGTCAATGGGGCGAGATCCAGCTGCGTCGGGTGGTCGAGATGGCGGGAATGCTCAACTACTGTGATTTCGTCGAGCAGGAAACGGTGCGCACGGATAACGGGAACCTGCGTCCGGACATGATCGTGCGGCTGCCGGCGGGCAAGACCATCGTCGTCGATGCCAAGGCGCCGGTTTCGCACTACCTCGATGCGATGGCAGCGACCGACGAAGCCGGCCGCAAGGCGAAACTGCAGGCGTTCGCGCGCCTGGTGCGCGATCGCATCACGGAGCTCGGGCGCAAATCGTACTGGGACCAGTTCAAGGACACGCCGGAGCTCGTGGTCATGTTCCTGCCCGGCGATCATTTCCACAGCGCGGCGCTCGAGGCCGACCCGTCGCTCCTCGAGTACGGGGTGGAGCAGCGCGTGCTCGTCGCCACGCCGGTGAACCTAATAGGGCTCCTCCGTGCAGTGGCCTACGGCTGGCGCCAGGAGTCGATCGCCACCAACGCGAAGGAGATCAGCGACCTGGGCGCCGAGCTCTATAAGCGCATCTCGGACCTCGGCGGCCATTGGATCGAGCTGCGTCGCAATCTCTCGCGCACGGTCGAGTCGTTCAATAACGCCGTTGGTTCGCTCGAATCGAGGGTGCTGGTCAGCGCGCGGCGCTTCACCGAGCTTGGCGCAGCATCGAGCGCTGCGAGCATCGAAGTGGTCGAGCCGGTGGAGCGCACGCCACGCCAGCTCAAGATCCTGGACATCGGAAGCGGGTCCAAGGACTAGTCTGTAGTCGTTCCACTACAGCGGAACGCTGAAGCGAAACGACTTCAGCAACAAGAGCTTTTCGCTACGATCAGTGTCGAAAGGGGAGTGCCGGCGGCGGCTCCCTATTTCGCTGCCCGCACTACCAACGCCCGATGCCGCTATCACTGCGCTTTGTCGTACCTCTTGCTCTCGCACTCGCGGCGATCGCGTATGCGGTCGTGCCGTTGGTCGACCGGCTTACGTTTCAATGGTTCGTCCGTGACCTCGACGCGCGCGGCGCGCTGATCGCGCAGACGGCGCAGGAGCCGCTCGCGGAGCTGGTGCGCGATCCGCGCGGCGCCAAGGCGCGGGTGCAGCGTTACTTCGAGCGCATCATGCAGGGCGAGCGCATCTTCGCGATCGGCCTTTGCGATCGCACGGGCCGCCTGGCATTCGCGAGCCCGACTTACCCGCAGCACGTCGTCCAATGCCCGCCCGCGGATAACAAGGAGGCCAGAAGCTGGGTGCTCCAGCTGAAGGATGGTCCGCTGCACGTTTCAGCGAATCCAGTGGCGGGCGATTCGGGTGCGCTCGGCAATCTCATGATCGTGCACGACATGAGCTTCGTCGAGCGGCGCAGCGCCGATACGAAGAAATACGTGCTATGGCTCTTCGCGGGGATCGCTGCGGTCGTGGCACTTATCACGATGATCATCGCGGAGATCAGCTGGCGTGGCTGGGTGGCCGGGATGAAGGCGCTCCTCTCGGGGGAAACGCTCCTCAGAAGCCCATTGGGGCTCGCGAGCACCGCCCCGGAGCTGCGGCCGATCGCGCGCGATTTGCAGGCGCTAGTCCGAGACTTGGAAGCTGAGCGAGCAGGCCGCGACGAGAGCCAGACCACCTGGGGCCCGGAGGCGCTGCGCCGGATCCTGCGGCAGGACTTAAAGGGCGACGAGGTGCTCATCGTCTCGAACCGCGAGCCCTACGTGCACGTGCGTCGCAAGGACAACAACGTGATCGAGATCCAGCGTCCGGCGAGCGGGCTCGTCACGGCGCTCGAGCCGATCGTGCGGGCATGCTCGGGCACCTGGATCGCGCACGGCGCGGGCAATGCCGACCGCGATACCGTCGACAAGAACGACCACGTGATGGTGCCTCCGGAGCACCCGGCCTATCGCATCCGCCGTGTGTGGCTCTCACCGGAGGAGGAGCAGGGCTACTACTTCGGCTTCGCCAACGAGGGCCTGTGGCCCCTTTGCCATATCGCCCATACGCGCCCGGTGTTCCGTTCGCCGGACTGGGAGCATTACCAGAGCGTGAACCGCCGTTTCGCCGAGATCACTGCGGACGAGGCGCATACCGAGGATCCGATCATCCTCGTGCAGGACTATCACTTCGCGCTCTTGCCGCGCATGCTGCGCGAGCGCCTGCCGCGCGCCACCATCATCACGTTCTGGCACATTCCGTGGCCGAACCCCGAGGCATTCGGCATCATGCCGTGGCGCGAGGAGGTGCTCGACGGACTCCTCGGCTCGTCGATCCTCGGCTTCCACACGCAGTTCCACTGCAACAACTTCTTCGACACGGTGGATCGCTTCCTCGAGGCGCGGGTCGACCGGGAGACGTTCTCGATCTCCTACGGTGGTGATCTCACCGAGGTGCGGCGCTATCCGATCTCGATCGAATGGCCGCCTTCGGCGCTGCAGGTGCAGGCGCCGGTCGAGGAGTGCCGCAAGCGCGTGCGCGAGCGGCTGGGGCTCGCGCCGGATGTGAAGCTCGGCATCGGCGTCGATCGGCTGGACTACACGAAGGGGATACTGGAGCGCTTCAGCGCGGTCGAGCGGCTGCTTGAGCTCGAGCCGCGCTGGATCGGCAAGTTCTCGTTCATCCAGATCGCCGCGCCGTCGCGGAGCTCGATCGACGAGTACCAGAACCTGGATGCCCGGGTGCGCACGCTGGCGGCGCGCATCAACGAGCGCTTCGGCAAGGGCAATTACCAGCCGATCATCCTCAAGATCGAGCACCACGACGCGGCGCAGGTCTACGAGTACTACCGCGCGGCCGAGGTCTGCATCGTCTCGAGCCTGCACGACGGCATGAACCTGGTGGCGAAGGAGTTCGTCGCCGCCCGCGACGACGAGCAGGGCGTGCTGATCCTGTCGCAATTCACCGGCGCCGCGCGCGAGCTCGCCGAGTCGCTGATCGTCAATCCGTATGACTTCGAACAAAGCGCAGCCGCGCTGCACCTGGCGCTCACCATGTCGCCCGAGGAGCAGCGCGCGAGAATGCGCAGCATGAGAAATCTGGTGCAGGAGTTCAACGTCTTCCGCTGGGCCGGGCGCATGCTGATCGATGCCGCGCGTATGCGGCATCGCCGCCGCGTGCTCTCCCGGATGCGGACGGCGCGACGAACTGCCGGCGCCGCCTAGGAGAAATGCCTCCGTTTCAGCGCAACTGGGCTTTCTTCCTAGATATCGACGGGACGC
>JAFARH010000445.1 GCA_019245555.1 Betaproteobacteria bacterium | reverse complement strand
GAAGTACAGGTCGACTATGAAGTACAGCGTCTGCAGTGCCATCCCGGCGGCGATGGGAACCGCCATCGCGATCAGGTTGCGCATCACCGAACCTTGGGTCAGGTCCTTCATGGCCAGTGGCGCCTGAAGATGGCCGCAATACGAGGTTCAGCCTCGATCTGCAGCAGCAGCGCGTGGAAGGCCGGCCGATGCTCCTTCAGATGCGCTCTCGCTCCGGACCAGCGGGAAACCGTCGCTGCGAGGAGCTCGAGCGCGCCGGGCGCCGCCGGCTTCAACATCGCGCCGAACTGGTCGGCGAACATGTCCCAATACATGTGCAGCCGCGCCTTTGTGCCGGCTCGAATCCGCTCGGCCGTCGCCTTGTCGCAATCGACGCAAAAGCGCTCGGGGTAATCGATGATGCCGATGGCGGCATAGCAGTTTGCGGCGATGAAAACCAGCCCGCGCAAAGTTGCGGCCGAGTCGGCGGGTATGAGACCGCTCTTCGGATAGCGCTGGCCGAGCCAGATCAGGATCGCCGCGCTTTCCGTCATCACCGTCCCGTCCTCGAATACGAGCGTCGGGATCTGCGCAAGCGGGTTCACCTGCTTCAGCTCATCGAGTCCTGGACCCGGTGTCCAGCTCGCGGCCTCCACGGCCTTGAACGGCAGCCCCGCGATCGTCAGTGCGCTCTCGATCGCCGCCGAGCCGGAGCCCTCAGAGCCGTGGAGCGTGAACATCAGTACTTCCGGCCGTCCTTGTGTGTGTAGGCCATGCCCTCTTCGCCCCACATAATGTAGAGATCGTCGTCGGGATAGAACGCGGTATCACCTGGCACATTGGTCCCCATCTCCAAGTATTTCACCGGCTTTTGCGAGCGGTTAATGAAGTGGTGCCCATCCTTGCTGCCCGCCGGGTAGCCGGCACATTGCCCGGCATGCAGCGTCTGCTCGCCCACGTCGGTCACGAGCACCACCTCGCCTTCCAGCACGTAGACAAATTCGTCTTCGAGCGTGCGCCAGTGGCGCACTGACGACTGGCCGCCCGGATGGAGCGTGACGAGGTTCACGCCCAGGTTCTTCATCCCGCACGCCGCGGCCAGGCGCCGCTTCGTGCGGTTGCCCATGCGCGACTTGAATGGCTCGGGGTAGCCGGAGCCGCCTTTGTCTTCGATGGTGTTTGGATCCAGCGCCGGCAGCTTTAACGTCATACGACTCCCCTGCGTCTTGTGCAAAGATGCTATCCGAAATGACCTCGGCGACCTCCCGCACCGTTCGGGCGCCGCGCGGGCCGCAGCTCTCGGCGAAGAGCTGGCTGACTGAGGCGCCGCTGCGCATGCTGATGAACAACCTCGACCCCGAGGTCGCGGAGCGCCCCGAGGATCTCGTCGTCTATGGCGGTATCGGCAAGGCGGCGCGCAATTGGGAGTGCTACGACGCGATCGTGGCATCGCTCCGCAAGCTCGAGCTCGACCACACGCTTCTTGTCCAATCCGGCAAGCCGGTCGGCATCTTCCGCACGCACGTCGATGCGCCGCGTGTGCTGATCGCGAATTCCAATCTCGTGCCGGCTTGGGCGAATTGGGAGCACTTCAACGAGCTCGATCGCAAGGGCTTGATGATGTACGGCCAGATGACCGCGGGCTCCTGGATCTACATCGGCAGCCAAGGGATCGTGCAAGGCACGTTTGAAACCTTCGCCGAAGCCGGACGCCAGCACTATGGCGGCGACTGGTCCGGCAAATGGATCCTGACCGCCGGGCTCGGCGGCATGGGCGGCGCGCAGCCGCTCGCTGCGACGATGGCAGGTGCTTCGATGATCGCCATCGAATGCGATCCAAGTCGCATCGAGATGCGCTTGCGCACGAAGTATCTCGATGCGCAGGCGAAGAACATCGACGAAGCCGCCTCCATGCTCGCGAACGCGAAGGGGCCGATGTCGATCGGCGTCCTCGGCAATGCGGCCGAGCTCGTCCCCGAATTTCTGAAGCGCGCTCGCGCGAGCCAATTCAAGCCTGCGCTTGTCACCGACCAAACTTCCGCCCACGATCCCGCCAATGGCTATCTGCCGGAGCGCTGGTCGCTAGACCGCTGGCGCGACCTCCGCAAGCGCGAGCCCGACGAGGTAGCGCTCTCAGCGCGCGAATCGATCGCCCATCATGTGCGCGCGATCGTCGGCTTCAAGGAGATGGGCATCCCTTGTGTCGATTACGGCAACAACATTCGCCAGGAGGCCAAGAACGCAGGACTGAAAGATGCCTTCGCCTATCCCGGCTTCGTGCCGGCTTATGTGCGTCCCCTCTTCTGCATCGGCAAAGGTCCCTTCCGGTGGGCAGCGCTCTCGGGTGATCCGGACGACATCGCGAGGACGGATGCGAAAGCCCGCGAGCTCTTCCCCGAAGACAAGGCGC
The DNA here is from genome assembly GCA_019245555.1 of Betaproteobacteria bacterium. Taxonomy (GTDB): domain Bacteria; phylum Pseudomonadota; class Gammaproteobacteria; order Burkholderiales; family SG8-39; genus SCGC-AG-212-J23. The sequence continues at coordinate 5,489 of JAFARH010000445.1, read as the reverse complement.
TGCAGCGCTGGCTGGACCTCGCGTCGCAGAAAATCAAATTCCAAGGCTTGCCCGCGCGCATCTGTTGGCTTGGGCTTGGCCAGCGCCACCGGGCTGGCCTCGCCTTCAACGAGATGGTCAAGCGAGGCGAGCTCAAGGCTCCCGTGGTCATTGGCCGCGACCATCTGGACGCGGGCTCCGTCGCAAGCCCCAACCGCGAAACGGAGTCCATGCGCGACGGGTCCGATGCCGTTTCAGATTGGGCGCTCCTCAACGCGCTCTTGAACTGCGCGAGCGGCGCAACGTGGGTTTCGTTCCACCACGGTGGCGGCGTCGGCATGGGCTACTCGCAGCACGCCGGCATGGTCATCGTCTGCGACGGCACCGACGAGGCGGCGAAGCGTCTTGAGCGTGTGCTCTGGAATGATCCGGCGAGCGGCGTGATGCGGCACGCGGACGCGGGCTACGAAGAAGCAATCGCCTGCGCGCGGGAACAGCGCCTCGATCTTCCGATGGCCAAGTGATCAAGCTCGGCACCGGTCGGCTTTCCCTCAAAGATCTGCGCGCCATTGCACGCGATGCGGCGACGCTCGGGCTCGATCCTGACTGCATGCCGCGGCTCGAGCACAGCCACGCCGCCGTGCAGCGCATCCTCGCTTCCGGCAAGGCGGCCTATGGCATCAACACCGGATTCGGTCGCCTGTCGCAGACACGGATTCCGGACGGTGAGCTCGAAGAGCTGCAGCGGAACATCGTTCTCTCGCACGCAGCGGGCACGGGTCCGATGCTCGATGACGCGACCGTGCGTCTTACCCTCGCGTTGAAGATCGAAAGCCTGGCCCGCGGCTTCTCCGGCGTGCGACCGCTCCTGTTAGAGCGGCTGCTCGAGCTCTACAACCGCCGCCTATATCCGCGCATCCCGGCGAAGGGCTCCGTCGGCGCCTCGGGCGATCTCGCGCCCCTCGCCCACCTCTCGCTCGCACTTCTCGGCGTCGGCGAGGTGCAGCATCCGCAGCCGCTCAAGCTAGCGCCCAAAGAGGGGCTCGCTCTGCTCAATGGAACGCAGGTCTCCACTGCGCTCGCGCTCGCCGGTCTATTCGCGGCGGAAGATGTATTCGCGGCCGCGATGGCCGCCGGCGCGCTGTCGGTCGATGCGGCGGCGGGAAGCGACACACCGTTCGACGCCCGCATTCACGAGCTCCGCGGACACGCCGGACAGCGCGACGTAGCGAAGCACTATCTCGCCCTGTTGGATGGCAGCGAGATCCGCCGCTCGCATCTCGAGAACGATCCACGCGTGCAGGACCCGTACAGCCTGCGCTGCCAGCCGCAGGTGATGGGTGCGTGCCTCGAGCAGATCCGCTACGCGGCGCGCGTACTCGAGGTTGAGGCGGCTGCCGTCACGGATAACCCGCTCATCATCGACGGTGAGATCCTTTCCGGCGGGAACTTCCACGGCGAGCCGGTCGCGCTCGCCGCCGACGCGCTCGCGGTCGCCATCGCAGAGATCGGCGCGCTCTCGGAGCGGCGCATCGCGCTGCTCATTGATCCGTCGCTGTCGGGGCTGCCGCCATTCCTGGTCGAGCACGGCGGCGTCAATTCCGGCTTCATGCTCGCGCAAGTCACCGCCGCAGCACTTGCAAGCGAGAACAAGTCGCTCGCGCATCCAGCGAGCGTCGACAGCCTGCCGACCTCCGCCAACCAGGAAGATCACGTCAGCATGTCAACCTTCGCCGCGCGGCGGCTCGGCGACATGGCGAAGAACAGCGCAGGAATCGTCGCGATCGAGCTTCTCGCCGCAGCACAGGGCATCGACTTCCGCGCGCCGCTCAAGACCTCGGCTCGTCTGCAGGACATCCATCAGCTCGTGCGCGCGAAGGTCGCCTTTTACGATCACGACCGCTACTTCGCGCCGGACATCACCGCGATCCAGTCGCTGGTGGAGGCTGGCGCCTTTCAACGGTTCGTCGCCGGCCTCCTGCCCTCGCGCTAGTGGAGCTCTTCAAGTTCCGCGCCGGCACGGCGCCGCTCCTCGTTTCGATGCCGCACACCGGGACTTACATTCCCGACTGGCTGGCGCCCCGACTGAGCACCGCCGCACGTGCGCTGCCGGATACGGATTGGCACCTGGAGCGCCTGTACGACTTCGTCGACGTGCTTGGTGCGTCGGTCCTGGTCGCGACGCATTCGCGCTACGTGGTCGACGTCAACCGCCCGCCCGACAACGCGAGCCTCTACCCCGGACGAGACACGACTGGCATCGTGCCGATGGACACCTTCCACCTCGAGCCGCTCTACCTGCCGGGCTTTCCGCCGTCGGAGGAGGAAGTCGCTGAGCGCATCCGCACCTACTGGCGGCCTTATCACGATCGCTTGCGCATGGCGCTCGCGGAGATCAAGGCGAAGCACGGCTATGCCCTCCTCTGGGACGCGCACTCGATCTTCTCGGTCCTGCCGCGGTTCTTCAAAGGCAAGCTGCCGGATCTCAACCTAGGCACCGCGGACGGCAAGTCCTGCGCGCAGGGAATCGGCGAAGCGCTGGCCAAGACGGTCGAGGGTTACAGCGTCGCTTTGAACGGCCGCTTCAAGGGCGGCTATATCACTCGCCATTACGGCGATCCAGCAAACGGCGTGCACGCCGTCCAGCTCGAGCTGTCGGAGACCAATTACATGGATGAGAAGGCGCCCTATCGCTTCGTCGAGAGCAAGGCGCGCCAGCTCCGGCCGCAGCTCAAGACACTGCTGGAGCTTTTTCTCCTGCTCGGATCACGCCCACGCACGGGTTAGCGCCCATCGCGTAGGCGAGCTCGGCGGGCGAGCCGATTTCCCACAGCGCGAGGTCTGCGGCCCTGCCGACCTCGAGCGAGCCGTGCGTCTCTTGCATGCCGAGCGCGCGGGCGCTATTGATGGTGAACCCGGCCAGCGCTTCGTCCGGCGTGAGATGGAAGAGCGTGCAGGCCATATTCATCGCCAGCAGCGGCGAGCTGAGCGGCGAAGAGCCCGGGTTGTGGTCGGTCGCAAGCGCGATCGGTACACCATTTCGCCGCATCGCGGCAATCGGCGGTAGGCGAGTCTCGCGGAGGAAATAGAACGCGCCCGGTAACAGCACCGCGACTGTGTGCGCCTTCGCCATCGCTTCGATGCCCGACTCGCTGGTGTATTCAAGATGATCAGCCGAGAGTGCGCGATGCTTGGCTGCCAGCGCGGCACCGCCGAGGTCAGATAGCTGATCGGCGTGCAGCTTCACCGGGAGCTTGAGCTTCTCGGCAGCGGCGAAAACGCGAGCAGTCTGATGCCGGTTGAAAGCGATGCGCTCGCAGAATACGTCGACTGCATCGGCGAGCTTCTCCTCGGCAGCGGCCGGAAGCACTTCGTTGCGCACGAAGTCTATGTAGGCATCGGCGCGGCCTTTGTATTCCTCTGGAACCGTATGGGCGCCGAGGAACGTGGTTCGGACCGTCAAGCCTTTGAGGCGTCGAGCGACCCGCAACATTTTGAGCTCGGTCTCTCGGTCCAGGCCGTAGCCAGACTTCACCTCAATGACCGCCGTGCCTTCTGCAAGCCATTCGCTGAGCCGCTTTTGGGTCAGCGCGAGCAGCTCCGCTTCCGATGCAGCACGGGTGGCGCGGACCGTCGAGATGATGCCGCCGCCGGCTTTCGCGATGTCTTCGTAGCTCGCCCCCTTGAGGCGCAGCTCGAACTCGTGCGCGCGATTCCCGCCGTAGACGAGATGCGTGTGGCAATCGACGAAGCCGGGAAGAATCCACGCGCCGCGCGCGTCGTGCTCGGCGCGCGCCTTGTCTTTCCATCCGGACCTCGGGCCGATCCATGAAATCCGTCCTTGCCGGATCGCGAGCGCGCCATCCACGATGACGCCATGCGCTGTCATCGTCGCGAGGTTGGCATTCAGCCAGACGGCGTCATGCATCTCGCTATGATAAGCGCGTGAAAAAGTACTTCGCGCGCGATGCGCTACTGCCCTCGGGTTGGGCGCGCGATGTTGTCATCGGCGTCGACGGCGGCGAGATCCTCGCCCTGGACGCTAACTCCGCGCCCGACGGCGCCGAGCGCCTGCATGGGCCGGTGCTTCCCGGGATGGCCAATCTGCACTCGCATGCCTTCCAGCGCGCCATGGCGGGCCTTACCGACGTCCGCGCCGCGTCGCATGACGACTTCTGGTCCTGGCGCGAGCTCATGTATCTCTTCATGGAGCGGCTGACGCCGGACCATGCTCAGGCAATCGCCGAGCAGCTCTATATCGAGATGCTCAAGCACGGCTACACGGCCGTGGCCGAGTTCCACTACGTGCATCATCCGGCGGAGATGCTCAGCCGCCACCTCGAAGCGGCGAAAGACACGGGCATCGCGATCACGCTCCTGCCTTCGCTCTACCGCTGGTCCGGATTCGGCGCGCAACCGCTGAAGGAGCGGCAGAAGCGGTTCACGAGCGACACGAAGACGGTGCTCGAAACCCTTGCCGGGCTCAAGCGCCGCGTGAGCGCCGACATCAGGACCGGCGTGGCGCCGCACTCACTGCGCGCGGTAGATCCGCAGTCGCTGAAGGACCTGGTGACCTTGATCGACGAGCGCGCGCCGATCCACATCCATGCCGCCGAGCAGACGCGTGAGGTCGAGGAATGCACGCTCGCGTTGGGCAAGCGCCCGGTGGAATGGCTGCTCGAGAACTGCCCGGTGGATGGGCGCTGGTGCGTCGTGCACGCAACGCACATCACCGCCGGCGAAGTGATCGGCCTGGCAGCGAGCGGTGCAGTAGTAGGGCTCTGCCCGAGCACGGAGGCCAACCTCGGCGACGGCATCTTCCCCCTGCTCGCCTATCGAGGCGCGAGCGGACGCTATGGGATCGGCGGCGACAGCCACGTGTCGCGTGATCCGGCCGAGGAGCTGCGCCTCTTGGAATACGTGCAGCGCCTCGTCGGCCGCCGGCGCAACCTGAACATCAGCTCGACCTCGCAGGCGGTTGGCACGACGCTGTGGCTCGAAGCCGCAGCGGGCGGCGGGCAGGCGCTCGGGCGCGAGATGGGATCGCTTGTGAGGGAAAAACGGGCGGACCTCGTCGTGCTCGACGGCGAGCATCCCGATCTTGCAGGCAAGAGGGGAGACGCTGTAGCCAACGCGCTCGTGTTCTCCGGTACGTCGAACCTCGTGCGCGATGTGATGGTGGCCGGGCGCTGGATCGTGCGCGATCGCCACCACCCGCGCGAAGAAAAGGCAGCCGAGCGCTATGCGCGCACGGTGGCCCAGCTCGTCGCCTAGTCGCGGATTTCCGCTTCTACCAGCTTCGCGAGCAGCACGAGCGACTCCTGCCAGCCGAGGTAGCACATCTCCGGCGGAATCACCTCCGGCACGCCTTCCTGCACCACGCTGAGTTCGGTGCCGCACGAGACCTTCTTCAGGCTGATCGTGACCTGCATCTCGCCCGCCAGATTCTTGTCGTCGAACTTGTCGGTGTAGCGGATCCGCTCATTCGGCGAGAGCTCCAGATACTTACC
>JAFARH010000302.1 GCA_019245555.1 Betaproteobacteria bacterium | reverse complement strand
TGGAGCCGCTGAGCGACGAGGCTCGCCGCGCGGTGGACTCGCTCGAGGCCGCCGCGACGGGATTCAGCTGGAAGCTCGAGCCGGCGCGCTTTTTCGACCGGTAAGAATAAAGGCGTCGACTATCCCGACGCCTTTGACCTCCAGCCCCGGACGGGGCGTGAACTCATAGGCATCGCGTAGCTGCTCCCACGTCGTGCGGCTGACTTGGATCGCGCCCGGCACGCCGTGCGATTCCATGCGGCTCGCGAGGTTCACGGTGTCGCCCCAGAGGTCGTAGATGAACTTCTTCAGCCCGATGACGCCGGCGACCACTGGGCCGCTGTTGATGCCGATGCGGATGTCGAGCGCGCTGCCGAACTCGCGGTTGTGCTCGGCGAGCGCCTGGCGCATGGCGAGGGCCATGTCGGCGATGGCGGCGGCGTGGTCTTCGCGCCGCGTCGGCACGCCGGCGACGGCCATGTAGGCGTCGCCGATGGTCTTGATCTTTTCCACGGCGAAGCGGTCGCACAGCGCGTCGAAGCGCGAAAAGAGCGAATTCAGGATCTCGACCAGGCGCGTCGGCGTGACGGTGGCCGACATCTTGGTGAAGCCGACCATGTCGGCGAAGAGGATGGTGGCCTGCGCGTAGCCGTCGGCGATGCTCCTGCCGTCCTCCTTCAGCCGCTCGGCGATGGGCGGCGGCAGGATGTTGAGGAGCAGCCGCTCCGAGCGTTCCTGCTCGCGCGCGAGTGCCGCCTGCGCGCGCTCGCGCTCGATGATGAAGAAGCGCAGCGCGATGAAGGCGAGGACGCCGACGAGGAGCACGTTCTCGCAGAAGCGCAGCACGGTCCCGAGGTCGACGCCTGTGCCGACATCGCGTGCTCCTGCAGCGAGGACGAGCAGCGCAAATGCGCCGAACCAGGCGACGGCGACGCGCGTCCCGACGAGGACGAGCGCGCAGAGCGGCGCGAGCAGGGACCAGAGCACCGTGCCGCCCGAAGGCCGAAACCCGCCGAGAAACCATTGCAGCGCGAACGGTGCGATGAGGAGCGCGCACAGCTCGAGCCAGGCAAAGACCTGCTCGTGCTTCGTGACGAGCATGTGGACGAGCCCCACGGCCGAAACGCCGGCGAAGACGAACGCGACGAGCGCCGCCGAGCGTTCACCCGAGCCCTCCAAGTAGTAACCGGCGACGGGCGCCAGCAGCACGCCCGCTGCGCCGAGGAAGATGAGCAGCGTCTTGCGCAGCCGCACGGCCGCGGAATCACCGGCGACCGCGGCCGCATTGTCGATGCGATCGATGAGATCTTTCATAGGGGCGAAATAGCACGCCTCGCGACCTCTGTCACGTCCTCCTGTCGTCCTGCCGGGCGGGCTACTTTATTGCCGTTCGGGCGCGATCGAGCGCGTCGCGCATGATGCGGGCCCAGTTCGCCGCGATGTCCGCGGCCTCGCCGACGTTCGTGACGCTGTTGGCCATCTGGATCATGTTGGCGTTGCGCGCCTCCTGGCGGTCGACGACGCGCGCGAGGATATCGCCCGTTACCGAATCGTAGAGCTCCATGAAGAGGGTCATTTCGCCCGCAGAGGTGACGAACGTTCGCGAAACGCCGGGGCCGGGATTGTCCGGTGCGTTCACGTAGAGATTCACGATGTAGATCTTGAGGCGGAGCACGTCCGGCGCGTTCTCGTTCACCACTGGATAGGTCCCCTTGGCCGCCAGCGTCTTCGTGAACTGCTCCTGGACGACCTTCGCGAGGCCCGTGCGGATGTCCTCGAGATCTCCGGCGGGTATCGGCAGCCGGCTTCCGGTTCGCGTCGGGCTGAAGTCCTTGTGGAACCTGACTTCCACCGGATCGATCCTTACGCGCTTATAGGGCGTGAGCGTTGCACCGGAACGCTTGTAGGCGAGCGAGATGCCTTTCACTTTGACCGGCTCGAGGCCGTCGTAGGCCATCTTGGTGTCGAGCGCCGTCGGCGCCGGTTTCTGCGAATGAGCGGTGCTGGCGACGAGCATTGCGGCAATGAGGAATGCAGTCTTCACGTGAGCCTCCGTCGGCCCACTCTAGGAGGAACGTCTACGGCGGGGAATTGGACCTTGGCCCTATTCGCTGCGCTGCCTGCGCCTTTTCTTCGTGGCGCGCGTGCGGATTTCTCGCAGCGCGAGCTCGGAGCGCGGTATCACCGTGCCGCGGAAATGCAGATCGCCCGAGTGCCAGATCGCGTACTCGCCGACCCGGAAGGCACCTTTCCAGGCCGATTCATCGCCATTCGGGATGGCAAGGATCACCATCGGCTCGAGCGTTGTCGGGCAGGTATAGGTGATGTCGCGCTTGAGCGTCAGAAAGAGCGTGCTGAGTGCAATATCGCCAAGGACTTCGCACGTCACGAAGATTTCGCTGTCGCTTAGTGGCGGTGCGCCCTCAGGCAAAGCCTGATTGAGGACATCGCAGGCCCGGAGCGCCTTCACTTCTTTGGCGCCGGGTGGATGTTGTCGACCCAGTGCACTTCCTCGGGCTTTTCCACCACCGGAATGTCGAGGTTCACCACCACCGGCTGCTGGCCGCTCCGGCACAGCACGCAAGAAAGCGGCTCGCTGTCGCTCGCGTTGATCTCCTGGTGCGGGACATAGGGCGGGACGTAGATGAAGTCGCCGGGACCGGCTTCGGCGACGAACTCGAGCTTGTCGCCCCAGCGCATCCGGGCTCTTCCGCTCACCACGTAGATCACGCTCTCCACCTCGCCATGATGATGTGCGCCGGTCTTCGCCTTCGGATGGATCACCACGGTACCGGCCCACAGCTTCTCGGCGCCCGTGCGGGCATTGGTGATCGCCGCGGCGCGGTTCATGCCGGGTGTCTGCGGGGTGTTGATGTCGAGCTCGGTCGACTTCACCACGCGCACGCCGTCCAACTTCCACTTGCCGTCGGAGGTGCTCATTGATGGCATTATGCCGTCCCTCACCATGAGCGAAAAAGCAAAAGCATTACTCAAGCAGGGACGC
>JAFARH010000116.1 GCA_019245555.1 Betaproteobacteria bacterium | reverse complement strand
TAGTAGAGGTCGAAGGGCTCGGACCTGGCGTGGCGAGCGTCGGATATCGACCCACGGTGAACCCGGTGCCGCGGCCGCTACTCGAAGTGCATTTGCTCGAGCGCGGCGGCGATCTCTACGGAAGACGACTTCGGGTGCGCTTCCTGAGGAAGCTGCGCGACGAGGCGAAGTTCGACGGGCTGCCGGAGCTGCGTGCCGCGATCGCGCAAGACGCAGCGCAGGCACGCCAGTATTTTGCGAAACATGGCTGATTACAAAGACACGCTGAACCTGCCGGAGACGCCGTTCCCCATGCGCGGCGACCTCGCCAAGCGCGAGCCGCAATGGGTCGAGGACTGGCAGGAGAAGGGCGTGTACCGGCGCCTGCGCCAGGTGGCCAAGGGCCGGCCGCGCTTCGTGCTGCACGACGGCCCGCCGTATGCGAGTGGCGACATCCACATCGGCACGGCGATGAACAAGATCCTGAAAGACATCATCGTCAAGTCGCGCACGCTCGCCGGCTTCGACGCGCCGTATGTGCCGGGCTGGGACTGCCATGGCATGCCGATCGAAGTGCAGATCGAGAAAAAGCACGGCAAGAACTTGCCAACGCAGGAGACGCAGCGCCTCTGCCGCGCGTTTGCGGCCGAGCAGGTCGAGAGCCAGAAGAAAGGCTTTCAACGCCTCGGCGTACTCGGCGATTGGGATCATCCCTATCTCACGATGGCTCCGGAGACCGAGGCGAACGAGATTCGCGTCCTCGGCAAGATCCTGGCGAATGGCTTCGTGTACCGCGGGCTCAAGCCCGTCAATTGGTGCTTCGACTGCGGCTCGGCGCTCGCCGAGGCCGAGGTGGAGTATGAGGACCGCAAGGATCCCGCGATCGATGTCGGATTCGCATTCACCGAGCCCGAGAAGATCTCGAAGGCTTTCGGCGTCAAGGTCGATAAGCCGGGCTGCGCGGTCATTTGGACGACGACGCCCTGGACACTCCCCGGCAACCAGGCGCTGAACGTGCATCCCGACGTCGTCTACAACCTCGTCGACACGCCGCGGGGCTTGCTCATCCTCGCCGCGGAGCTGCAGGAGAAATGCCTCCGGCGCTACAAGCTTTCCGGGACCACGATCGCATCGTGCAAAGGGAAGGCGCTGGAGAACATTCGGTTCCAGCATCCGTTTTATGAGCGGCAGGCGCCGATCTATCTCGGCGACTACGTGACGCTGGACACGGGCACTGGCATCGTGCACTCCGCCCCGGCCTACGGCGTGGAGGACTTCGAATCCTGCCGCCGCTACGGCATGAAGGATGAAGAGATCCTCACGCCGGTGATGGGGGACGGAAAGTTCGTCTCGTCGCTGCCGCTCTTCGGCGGGCTGTCGATCTGGGATGCGAACGGCAAGATCATCGCCGAGCTCGAGAAGCGCGGCAACCTCCTGCACAAGGAGAACTACACGCACAGCTACATGCATTGCTGGCGCCACAAGACGCCAGTGATCCTGCGTGCCACGACGCAGTGGTTCGCGTCGATGGACAAGCCGGTGAAGGGCGAGAGCCTGCGGAGCACGGCGCTGCGCGGCATCGAGGAGACGCAATTTTTCCCGGCATGGGGCAAGGCGCGCCTGCACGGCATGATCGCCAACCGCCCGGACTGGACGCTCTCGCGCCAGCGGCAGTGGGGCGCGCCGATGCCGTTCTTCCTGCATCGTGAGACCGGCGCGCTGCATCCCCGCACGCCGGAACTGCTCGAAGCGGTTGCGAAGCGAGTGGAGAAGGGCGGCATTGAGGCCTGGCAGTCCGTGACGGCGGAAGAGCTGGGTGTGGATGCGAAGCAGTACGAGAAGAGCAAGGACACGCTCGACGTTTGGTTTGATTCAGGCTCGACGCACTTCACCGTGCTGCGCGGCTCGCACCGCGAGGAATCCAAGTTTCCCGCCGACCTTTATCTCGAGGGCTCAGACCAGCATCGCGGCTGGTTCCACTCCTCGCTCCTTACGTCCTGCATGCTGGACGGCGTGCCGCCGTACAAGGCGCTGCTCACGCACGGGTTCACCGTTGACGGCACCGGCCGCAAGATGTCGAAGTCCCTGGGTAACATCATCGCGCCGGACAAGGTATCGAACACCCTCGGCGCGGAGATCATCCGCCTCTGGGCGGCCGCCACGGATTACTCCGGCGAGGTGTCCATTTCGGATGAGATCCTGAAGCGCGTCGTCGAGAGCTACCGGCGCATGCGCAACACGCTGCGCTTCCTCCTCGCCAACACCTCTGATTTCAATGCTGCCGATGCGGTGCCGGTCGCGGAGATGGTCGAGATCGACCGCTACGCGCTCGCCATGACGGCGCAGATGCAGAAGGCGGTCACCGCGGACTACGAGCGCTACCAGTTCCACGTGGTCACGCAGCGCCTGCAGGCGTTCTGCTCCGAGGACCTCGGCGCGTTCTTCGTCGACATCCTCAAGGACCGGCTCTACACCTGCAAGGCGGACTCGCACGCGCGGCGCTCGGCGCAGACCGCGCTCTGGCACATCACGCATAGCCTGGTGCGCCTGATGGCGCCGATCCTTTCGTTCACGGGCGAGGAACTGTGGCAGGCATTCACTGGCAAGAAGGACGACAGTGTCTTCTTCCATACGTGGCACGAGCTGCCGCAGCCTAAAGATGCGGCGGCGCTGATGACCAAGTGGACACGGCTGCGCGAGCTGCGCAATCCGGTGCGCAAGGACATTGAGGAGCTGCGGACCGCCGGCAAGGTCGGCTCGTCGCTCCAGGCAGAGGTCGACTTCCATGCCGAGGGCGAGGACTTCGAAATCCTGCGGAGCCTCGGCGAGGACCTGAAGTTCGTGATGCTGACTTCAGCGGCTCACGTGCACCGCGGCCCGGCCGAGGTGACGGTGAAGCCGAGCGCGCACCGCAAGTGCGAGCGCTGCTGGCACTATCGCGCCGACGTCAACGACGAGGCGCTCTGCGGCCGCTGTCAGACGAACCTGAACGGGCCTGGCGAGCGGCGCACGCATGCTTAGCGCGTGGCGCTGGTTTGCGCTGGCGCTCGGCGTCGTTATTGCCGACCAGGTCACCAAGGCGCTGGTGCTTGCGCGCTTCTCGCTCGGCGAGCGCGTCGAGCTGACGAGCTTCTTCAACATGGTGCTCGTCTACAACAAGGGCGCCGCCTTCAGCCTCCTCTCCGACGCGGGCGGCTGGCAGACACCGGCGCTGGTGGTGTTCGCGCTGGCGGCAATCGGCGTCGTCGGCGCTTTCATCATGCGCTCGCCGGGGCGCACGATGCTCCTGACCGGCTTGGCGCTCATCCTCGGCGGCGCGCTCGGCAATCTCATCGACCGCCTGCGCTTCGGCCAGGTCGTCGACTTCCTCGACTTCCACGCCGCGGGCTGGCACTGGCCGGCGTTCAACGTCGCCGACTCGGCGATCACCGTCGGCGCGGCGCTCCTCATCCTCGAAGGCTTCGTGCACCGTGAAGGGCGAGCTCGCTCTGCTCCTTAAGGCGCTTGCGTTTGCAGCGCATAAGCACCGCGATCAGCGCCGCAAGGACGCCGAGGCGTCTCCCTACATCAACCACCCGATCGCGCTCGCCGACGTGCTGGTGAACGAGGGCGGCGTAACGGATACGGAGACGCTGTGCGCGGCGCTGCTCCACGACACCGTGGAAGACACGGCCACGACGCATGAGGAGCTGGTCGATGCCTTCGGCTCTCGCATCGCGCGCATCGTCGCCGAGGTGACTGACGACAAAAAGCTACCCAAGGCGGAGCGCAAGCGCCTGCAAATCGAGCACGCGCCGCACATCTCGCGCGAGGCGAAGCTCGTCAAGCTCGCCGACAAGCTCTGCAACCTGCGCGACGTCGCCGACCGCCCGCCCGCCAAGTGGGACCTGGCGCGGCGGCGCGAATATTTCGACTGGGCACGACAGGTTGTCGACGGGTTGCGCGGCGTCCATCCCCGGCTCGAAGCGGCATTCGATATCGCCTATAAGAAGCGGCCTGTTTGACCGGCCCGTAGCATCGGCGCAGACTGCGGCGCGAAGGAGGGTGCTTCCATGGGGAAAAGCATCCTGGTGGTCGAAGACGAAGCCTCGATGCGGGAGTGGATCAGCCTGCATCTACGTAACGCCGGTTATACGGTCCGCACGGCGGCGAACGGTCTCGCAGCGGCAGGGGCCTGCCTGCAGTCGAAGCCCGACCTCGTGATCAGTGACCTGCACATGCCGGGCATGGGCGGCTTCGACATGATCAAAATCCTCCACTCCGAGGCCGGGCTCAGGAACATCCCGGTGATCTTCCTCACCGTCGATACCAACCGCAAAGAGCGCTCGAGCCAGCTCGGCGCGGTCGACTACCTGACCAAGCCGATCGAGCCCGAAGCGCTGATTGCCGCGGTCGGCAAGCAGCTGCCCTCGTAAAATAGCGGCATGGAGATATTGCTCGCGAATCCGCGAGGGTTCTGCGCCGGTGTGGAGCGTGCTATCGAGATCGTCGAGCGCGCGATCGAGCTGCATGGCGCGCCGATCTACGTGCGCCACGAGATCGTGCACAACAAGTTCGTGGTCGACCGCCTGCGCGCCAAGGGCGCCGTGTTCGTCGAGGAGCTGGACGAAGTCCCCGCCGGCGGCACGGTCATATTCAGCGCGCACGGCGTGGCCAAGGCGGTGCAGGCCGAGGCCGACCGCCGCGGCTTGAAGGTGTTCGACGCGACCTGCCCGCTGGTGAGCAAGGTGCACATCGAAGTAATGAAGATGCTGCGCGAGGGCTACGAGATCGTGATGATCGGCCATCACGGCCATCCGGAGGCGGAGGGCACGATGGGGCAGTCGGCCGCGGGCATGTTCCTCGTCGAGACCCTCGAGGACGTAAACGAGCTCGAGGTTCGGACGCCCGAGAAGCTCGCCTACGTCACGCAGACCACGCTTTCGGTCGACGACGCCAAGGCGATCGTGGCGGCGCTCAAGAAGCGATTCCCGAAGATCCGCGGGCCGAAGAAGGATGACATCTGCTATGCCACGCAGAACCGCCAGGACGCGGTGAAGTTCATGGCGCCGCAGTGCGACGTGGTGATCGTGGTCGGCTCGCCCAACAGCTCGAACTCCAATCGCCTGCGCGAGGTCGCCGAGCACATCGGCGCCAAGGCCTACATGGTCGACCGGGCGGTGGACCTGCAGCCCGAGTGGGTGACGGGCAAGACCCGCGTCGGCGTTACCGCGGGGGCGTCCGCTCCCGAGGTGCTGGTGACCGAAGTGATCGCGCGGCTAAAGAGCCTCGGCGCACAGAGCGTACGCCAACTCGCCGGCATCGAAGAGACGGTAGTGTTCTCGCTGCCGCGCGAGCTCACGGCCTAGGCTGAGCGCCTAGGCTCCTATTTGCACCACTCGTTGACCGAGGCCTGCGCCTTCGCTTTCTCCTGGGCGATCTGGTTATCGTCGAGGAAGTAGCGCTCTCCCTTGCTGTCCACGCCCGCAATCCGACCGCCGGCTTCGAACCGGATTACCTGCATGCGAGCCTGCTCGCATGCCTGCTGCTTTCGTTGCGCGTCCGCGGCGTCGTCGGCCGCCTTCTTGTCCGCCTCGGCGCGGTCCTTTTGGCGCTTCTGGTAGGCCTGCTCCGGGGTTAGCGCTGGCTTGGCGCCGGGAGTCACCGCAGCGGGTGGAGATTCGGGAGCCGGCTTCGCACTGATTACCGAGCTGCTT
>JAFARH010000084.1 GCA_019245555.1 Betaproteobacteria bacterium | reverse complement strand
CGCGAGGTGGCGATCGAAGCGTTGCGCGGCTTCGTCGAGAAGTTGCGCATATTTCGGCAGCGCCTGCGCGCGATGCCATTTCATGAATGCTGCAATGCGTTCCTCGAGCTCGTCGGCCATTTCGCCGTCGACATCGAGGTAATGCGAAGCACGCCAGCGCAAATAGGTGTCGGCGTTGTCATAGACGACCCGCACCGTGCTGCAGCCTTGCAATGCGACAAGAAGCAAAAATGTGCAAAGCCACTTCACCAGAAACTCTCGACGGTAATGTGCCCCGGCGTGCGGCGTCGGTGCTTGCGCATGCCGCGCGCAGTCAGCACCGTTTGTACGTCTTTCAACATTTGCGGATTGCCGCAGAGCATCACATGCGATGTCTCCGGCGATAACGCTTGACCAGCCGCTTTCTCCAGCCTGCCATCGGCGATTGCGGCTGGAATGCGACCGGCGAGCGAGCCCGGCGCTGACTCCCTGCTAACAAACGAGACATAGTGCGCCTTGGTTCCCTGGATCATGTCGCGATACGCCAGCTCGTTTGCATGCCGTACAGCATGCACGACGACGACGTTCCTGAATCGCTTCCAAGGCGTGTCGGTTCGCAGGATCGAAAGGAAAGGCGCAAGGCCAGTCCCGGTGGAGATGAGCCACAGCGTTTCCACGTCCGGCACCTCGCGAAGCACGAGGAATCCTGCCGGGCTCCCGGCTACATATAAGGGCTCACCTGCTCGCAACTTCGCCAGGCGGGGCGACAGCGGCCCTTCGGGCACGATGACCCCGTAGAACTCGAGCGTCGGGTCCTGCGGTGGATTCACGAACGAAAACGCACGAGCGACGCGCTGGCCGTCTATGTCGAGCGCGATGCGCACGAACTGGCCGGCTTGGAAGGCGAGCTGGGCACCCTCGACACGCAAGGAAAACAGCGTGTCGGTCCAGTGCCGGTTCTCGACAACCTTGGTCGTGAGCCATTTCTCGCTCATTGCATGCGGTACGGCTCAAGGTGCATGTCGAAGACTTCGCCACCGAGCATGACGATCGCCCCATGGCGGCGGTTGTTGCCGGTGTCGGAGAACTCGAAGGTGTAGGTGCGCGAGATCTTGACCTGCCCTTCCTCGTCGCGCGCGAGCCGCATGCGGGCGAAGGACACGGTGTCGTCGAGAAACTGGAGCTGGTAGCGCTCGCAAGCCGAGCGGCCGGCTCGCACCGCGCGCTCGCGAGCTTTCAGGCTATCAGCCCAGAGCAATGCACCGCCGACGATGAGAACGAGAGCCAGTCCCTCCCACATCGGTGGATTATGCGGTCTTGATGAGATCGGCCGCCTTCTCGGCGACGGCGATCACGGCGGCGTTGATATTCCCGGATGGCACTGCGGGCATTACCGAGGCGTCGACGACGCGGAGCCGATCGATACCTTTGACTCTAAGGCTCGCGTCCACGACCTTTCCCATGCTGCACGTCGAGGTCGGATGGAACACGGTCTCGCCGTATTCGCGCACGAACGACAGCCATTCCTCATCGCTCTGCACCTTCGCGCCGGGCAGCTCTTCGCCGGCGACATAATCGGCGAGCGGTTTGGCGTTCACGATGCGGCGCACGATCTTCAGGCCATCGACCATCACGCGCCGGTCGTGCTCCGTTGCGAGGTAGTTGTATCTGATCGCCGGCGCCTCGCGCGGATCGGCCGAGCGGATCGCCACCGCGCCGCGCGACTCGACCTGGAGCTGCGAAACCGAGCAGGTGAAGGCCGAGAACGGATGCAGCACGCCGCCGCGTCGTTCGCTCGCGAAATTGATGAAGTAGATCTGTGCATCGGGCTGCTTGAGCCCTGGCTTGGTACGAACGAAAGCGGCGGCATAGCCGGCGGCGATGCTGAGCGGTCCGCTGCGGTTCAGGATGTATTGCAGGCCGATGCGCGCCTGCCGGAACCAGGACGCCATGTCGTCGTTCAGCGTGATCGGTCGCTTGCAGCGCCAGAACGTGCGCGCATAGAAGTGATCCTGCAGCCCCTCACCCACCGGCAGGTCGGCGATGACCGGTATCTCTTTCTCCTGGAGGAGCGCGCCCGGGCCGATTCCCGAAAGCTGCAGGAGCTGGGGCGAGTTGAAGGCGCCGCCCGCCACGATGATTTCTCCGCCCGTAACGACGCGATCGCCGATCTGCACGCCCGTCGCACGGCGGCCTTCGAGCACGATCTTCGTCGCGAGCGTATTCACTTCGACCGTGAGGTTCGGGCGCTTCTCCGCCGGTCTCAGATAGCCAGTGGCCGTGCTGCAGCGGCGCCCACGGCAGGTGCTCGCCTGGTAGTAGCCGGTGCCTTCCTGTCTTGCGCCGTTGAAGTCCGGATTGCGCGGGAAGCCGAGCGAGGCGGCTGAATCGATGAAGGCGTCGCAGAGCTCGTGGCGCTCGAGGTCGCTGACCTCGAGCGGACCGCCGGTGCCATGCCATTCGCTCGCGCCGCGCGCCTGGTTCTCGGATTTCCGGAAGTAAGGGAGGAGCGACGCGAAGTCCCATCCCGGGATGCCCCAGCCATCATAGTCCTCCGGCTGCCCTCTTATATAGACGAGGCCATTGATCGAGGACGAGCCGCCGAGCACGCGGCCGCGCGGCGTGAAGATGCGCCGGCCGTTGAGGGCAGGCTCGGGTTCGGACTGATACGCCCAGTTGATGTCGGTGCGGGTGAAGAGCTTGCCGTATCCGAGCGGGACGTGGATCCAGACATTGGTGTCGCGCGGTCCTGCCTCGAGGAGCAGCACGCGCTTCTTCGGATCCTCGGTCAGGCGGTTCGCGAGGACGCAGCCCGCGGAGCCGGCGCCGACAATGATGTAGTCGTAGTTCAACGCGGCGCGGCTATGTGCATGCCGCCGTCGACGTAGATCACTTCGCCGGTGACATTGCGTCCACCCTCGATCAGCCAGACGATCGCGTCCGCCACATCCTCCGCCTGCGAGATCTGCTTGAGAGGTGCAATGGCAGAGTAGCGCTTCTCGACTTCGGCTGCGCGCTCCGGCCCTCGCACGGTGGGATGCCAGGGCGTGTTGGTATGGCCGGGCGCCACGATATTGACGCGGACTTCCGGTGCCAGCGAGCGCGCGAGGGATAGCGACATCGCTTCCAGCGCCGCCTTCGAGGCGGCGTACGCAACCGACGACCCGGTGCCGAGCACCGAGGCGACCGAGGAGACGTTCACGATGGCGCCGCGCCGCTCCTTCAGCGGCTCGCGGCAAGCGCGCACCATCTGGAACGGGGCGATCACGTTCAGCGCGAAGATGCGCTGGAAATCCTCGGCGCTCAAGCCATCGAGCTGGTCGTGCGGCACCACTTTCGTCGTGCCGGCGTTATTCACCAGCGCGTCGATGCCGCCGAGCTTCTCGGCGACCGTGCGCGCGATGCGGCGGCAATCCTGGTCGTTGGACACGTCGCCCTGCACGGCAATTGAATTGCCGCACTCCTTCGCCACCTTTTCGGCGGCGTCGGCGTTGTGCGCGTAGTTGATGGCCACGCGCCAACCACGCTTGGCGAACTGGCGCGCCGTGGCGGCACCGATGCCGGACGAGCCACCGGTAATGAGCGCGACCTTCATACCGTGGCGATGGGCGTTGCCGGCGAGCCCACGGCGCCGGGAAGTCTCAATGGCGGCGCGGTCATCAGGAAGCGATTGCGGCCGTGGGCGCGGAGCCACCGCGCCAGCTCGGTGAAATACCAGAGCTCGCCGAGATGGATCCCGTTCTTGAAGATGCAGTGCTCATGCAGCGGCATCGCCGCATGGGGGCGCGGCTTGGTGATGCTCGTCGGGATCAGCTCGACGGCGTAGTTGTCGGCGAGGAGGCACGCCGCGCCGCTGTCGGTGATCCATTGGAGGAGCTTCTCGTCGCGGCCCTCCAGGCCGCTGCAGGTGCCATGCAGGAGCTTCGGATCGGGTTGCTTCCGGAGCTCGAGGATCACGTCGGCGAAGCCGGTGTAGAAGCACACGAGATCTCCGCGCTCGATGACGACCTTGTCCTTGTCGAGCACGCGCATCATGTCGTCGTAGGTCACGGCGTGGCGCTCGCGACCGAAATGGTGGTGCAGGTCGATCATCACGGCGCGACCCTGAACGCCGTGCTCGGCGAGCTTCTCCACGCCTAGCGCCTTGGCCTGCGTGCCTTCGAAGCGGTCCCAGCCTTCGGTCTTCTTGTCAGGCGCAGGAACGATGTCTTCACCGGCGCGAAAGCCGTTGTAGAAGACGATCTCGGCGCTGCCGTCGCCGTCGGCGTCGAAGCGGCTGCCGATATGCGAGAACGAATCCCACTGCGTCGAGTACTGCAGCGTCAGCAGCGTGATGTCGTCGCACACGACGTCGGTGAGCCCCGGATTGTCTGCGTCGAGCGGGAAGCAGAAGTTCTGCTGGCCCTTGCTCTTGCCGCTGTCGCGCAGCGTGGCGGCGATGCGCGGTGGGTTGCGCCGCGGATTGAGCGCGTTGCCGCCGGGATAGTCGAGCGGCAGCGAGCAGCAGAAGGTGATGCCCTCCTTCACCTCCGCGATGCCCTGCAGCACCTTCTCGCGCGTCACCCAGTTCATGCGTCCGCGCTGATCGTCGGGACCGAAGTCGCCCCAGTTGGATCCCGGCGGTCGTTGCTTCCATCGCGCGGTTTTAGATTGGGTCATGTCAGTAGTAGTGGCGCCCGAGCCATTCGGCTATGAGCGCCGGCTTTTCCTTGCCTTCGATATCAACCGTGGTCGTCCAGGTGACCTGGACGCCGTTGCCTTCGATCGGCTCGAACTTCTGCAGCTTGAATCTTGCCCGCACGCGCGAGCCGACCGGCACCGGTGAAGTGAAGCGCACTCGGTTCAGGCCGTAGTTGATGCCCATCCTGCGGTCGCCGAACGAGAAAGTTTGCTCCGACAGGTGCGAGAGAAGCGAGAGCGTGAGAAAGCCGTGCGCGATCGTGCCGCCGAACGCCGATTTCTTCGCGCGCTCCGGATCGACGTGGATCCACTGGAAGTCGCCGATCGCCTTTGCGAAGGTGTCGATTTTCTCCTGCGTGATCTCGATCCACGGCGAGACGCCGACTTCCTGCCCGACGCGGGCCTCGAGCTCGCGGATGGTGGTCACT
>JAFARH010000018.1 GCA_019245555.1 Betaproteobacteria bacterium | reverse complement strand
ATGGTGATGACGGCCACGCCGTCGCGGACGGTGTATGCGGTGACTTCGTTCATGAGGGAAACATCGAGGGGAGCGGCAAATTCTAACTCGGTAGAATTACCGGGAGGAGGAGTTCCTTGACGGGAGAGGCTGGGCAGGCGCTGCTGCGCGTGCACGACGTGGCTGTGCGCTTCGGCGGCATCGTCGCGCTCGACGGCGTGTCGTTCGACGTCGCGCCGGGACGCATCGTCGGCCTGATCGGCCCGAACGGCGCCGGCAAGACCACGCTCTTCAACTGCATCTCGCGCCTCTACGAGTGCGACCGCGGCGACATCACCTTCGACGGCCAGTCGCTCCTCGCCCTGCCGCGCCATCGCATGGCGGGGATCGGCATTGGCCGAACCTTCCAGAACGTCGCGCTGTTTAAAACCATGAGCGTGCTCGACAACGTGATGGTCGGGCGCCATTCGCGCTCGCGTGGTGGCTTCTTCGCCAATGCGCTGCGGCTGCCGTTCGCCGTTCAATCCGATAGTCAATCCCGGGAAAAGGCGCGGGAGCTTCTGTCGCTGCTCGAGCTCGGGCGCTTCGCCGACACGCCGGTCGCTGCGCTGCCTTTCGGCACGCAGAAGCGCGTCGAGCTCGCGCGGGCACTCGCGGCCGAGCCGAAGCTCTTGCTGCTGGACGAGCCGGCGAGCGGGCTCAATCACGAAGAGGTTGGCGCCATCGGCGCGCTGATCCGGTCGCTGCGCGAGCGGCTGAAGCTCACGGTGCTCCTCGTCGAGCACCACATGCAGCTCTTGATGAGCCTGTCCGACTGGGTCGTCGCCCTTAACTTCGGCAAGCGCATCGCCGAGGGCACCCCCGCCGAAGTCCGCGAGCATCCGGAGCTCGTGAAGGCGTACCTTGGAGCTTCGGCCTGAGCGCGCTCCTGGAGGCTTCCGGCCTGCGTGCCGCCTACGGCGCGACGCGCGTTTTACATGGCATCGATTTCGCGATGGAGGAGAAGTCGATCACTGCACTCCTCGGCGCGAATGGCGCCGGCAAGACCACGACGCTGCGCGCGATCTGCGGCATGGTGCGGACCGAGGGCACTATCAGATTTTCAGGAGACCCCATACAGGGCAAGCGCACGGAAGACATCGTGCGGCTTGGCATCGCCCACGTGCCGGACGGGCGCGGCACGTTCCTGCACCTCACGACGGAAGAGAACCTGCGTCTTGGCGCGTACGCGCGCAAGGACAGGGCGAACGTCGCGCGGGACATGGACAGGATGTACGCCTACTTCCCGCGCCTGAAGGAGCGCTCGCACCAGCAGGCGGGCACGCTCTCGGGCGGCGAGCAGCAGATGCTGGCGGTATCGCGCGCCCTAATGCTCGCGCCGAAGTTGCTGCTGCTCGACGAGCCATCATTTGGCCTCGCGCCGCTCGTTGTGCGCGAGCTCTTCGCCATCCTGCGTACCATCAACGCAGAGGAGCGCGTGAGCATGCTCGTCGTCGAGCAGAACGCGGCGATGGCGCTGGAGCTCGCGGACAATGCGTGCGTAATCGAGACCGGGCGCGTCGTGCTCTCCGGCAGCGCAGCCGAGCTCAAAAAGGACGATGCGGTGCGCCGCTCGTACCTGGGCTACTAGTGGATGCGCTCCTGCAGCAGGTCTTCGCAGGGCTCGCAACCGGCGGCATCTACGCGAGCCTCGCGCTCGCGCTGGTGATGATCTACCAGGCGACGCATCTCGTGAATTTCGCGCAGGGCGAGATGGCGATGTTCAGCACCTACATCGCTTGGGCGCTGATCGAGGCGGGCATGCCGTACTGGGCCGCCTTCTTCATCACCATCGGCATCGCCTTCGTGCTCGGCGCAGTGATCGAGCGGGTCGTGATCCGTCCGGTCGAGAACGCATCCGTGCTTGCGGTCGTCGTCGTCTTCATCGGCCTCCTCGTGATCCTGAATAGCGTCGCGGGCTGGATCTTCACGTACACGATCAAGAGCTTCCCCTCGCCGTTCCCGCGCGAGCTGCCCTTCGGCTTGCGCTTCATGTCGCCGCACCAGCTCGGCGCCATCGGCGTCACCGTCGTCGTGCTCCTGCTGCTCTACGCGTTCTTCCGCTTCACGCCGCTCGGCCTCGCGATGCGCGCTGCCGCGCAGAACCCGGAGTCGAGCCGCCTCGTCGGCATTCGAGTTGGCTGGATGCTCGCCCTCGGCTGGGGCCTTGCTGCCGCGATAGGTTCGGTCGCGGGAATGATGGTAGCGCCCATCGTTTACCTCGACCCGAACATGATGAGCGGCGTGCTGCTTTATGCATTCGCCGCAGCACTCGTCGGCGGCATCGACAATCCCTGGGGCGCGGTGATCGGCGGATTCGTGGTCGGCGTGCTGGAGAACGTGCTCGGCGCTTTCGTCATCGGCAACGAGCTGAAGCTCTCGGTGGCACTCATCATCATCATCGGCGTGCTGTTGGTGAAGCCCAGTGGATTTTTCGGGCGCGTGCAGGTGACTCGTGTCTAAACGGGCGCTCGGCATCGGTTTGGTGCTGCTGGTGGTGGCGTGCGCGCTGCCGTTCGTCCTCAGCAACTACCGTACATTCCAGATGACGCTTGTGCTCGTCTATGCGATCGCGCTGCTCGGCCTCAACATCCTTACGGGCTACAACGGCCAGATCTCGCTCGGTCACGGGGCGTTTTATGCCCTCGGCGCCTATTGCACTGCGATATTGATGGACCGCTGGGGAGTGCCGTACTGGGCCACGATTCCGGTTGCCGGCGCCGTGTGCCTTGTGGCCGGCTTCGTCTTCGGGCTGCCGGCGCTGCGGCTGGAGGGGCTGTACCTTGCCCTGGCGACCTTCGCGCTCGGTGTTGCAACGCCGCAGTTGCTGAAATACCACCTCCTCGAGAAGTGGACGGGGGGTGTGCAGGGGATTGTCATCATGAAGCCCTCTCCACCGTTCGGTTTACCCCTCAATCCCGATCAATGGCTGTACTTCTTCACCTTGGCGATTGCCGCGGGCATGTTTATCCTCGCGTACAACCTGATTCGCGGGCGCATCGGTCGCGCGCTCGTCGCGATCCGGGACCAGCACATCGCGGCGGAAGCCATGGGCATCAACAACGCGCTCTACAAATCGCTCGCCTTCGGCGTCTCGGCCATGTTCACCGGCGTGGCGGGCGCGCTCGGCGCGGTAGCGGTGCAGTTCGTGGCGCCCGACAGCTTCAACATCTTTCTTTCCATCACGTTGCTCGTCGGCATCGTGGTCGGGGGCCTCGCTTCGATCTCCGGCGCGCTCTACGGCGCGATCTTCATCCAGTTCGTGCCGAACCTTGCCGACGAGATTTCGAAGGCTGCCCCCTGGGCGATCTTCGGCGTGTTCATGATCGGTTTCGTCTACTTGATGCCTACGGGCGTCGCAGGCGCAGTGCGCCTGATTAAAAGGAGGAGAGCAGCATGAAAGCATTACTGGTTGGAGTAATGGCGGCAGCGCTGTCGGCTCCCGTCGTGGCTCAGAAGAAATACGACGCCGGCGCGAGCGACAAGGAGATCAAGGTCGGCAATACCAACCCCTACAGCGGTCCGGCGTCGGCGTACGGAGTCATCGGCAAATCGATCGCTGCCTACATCAAGATGACGAACGAGAAGGGCGGGGT
>JAFARH010000428.1 GCA_019245555.1 Betaproteobacteria bacterium | reverse complement strand
GGCGGCTTCGAACATTCCCCCGGAATGCCAGCCGCTCATCAAGGATCGGCGCCTGCTCATGATCACCATGGGCCTGATGTCGGGCTGGTTCATCATCCAGTACATCGGGCTGCTGATCAGCTAGCTGCCTTACTCCTTCAGCTCGCTCAGCATGGCGAACGCGAGCCCTGCAGCAGCGTCATGCCTTCTTGCCATGCAACCCGTGTGAGGCGTCCTTGCAGGTGAAGAACACGCAGTCCTTTGCGCTCTCGTTGCGCGCTTTGTGCACCTTGTTCGCCGGTACGTAAAAGCAGTCGCCGGGACCGCCCCGATACCACTTGCCGTCGAACTGCATCTCGAGCTCGCCCTCCAGGACATAGATCCACTGCTCGTTCGGATGGGAATGCGCATCCGAAGGCTTGCCGGCGGGATAGCGCATTACGGCGACGATCATCCGCTCGCCCTCGACACAACCGCCAAAGACCGGCGAGTACGCCGGCCCGCCCATGATCTGGTTCACCTTCTGCATGTCGAAAACATGTTCCCCGGGACCGGCGCGCTTCGCGCCTGGAGTGCGTGCTTCCATGGGCTTACTCCTTCAGTGCTGAGTTCACCTTGGGCATCACCTGCTCCGCCATCAGCTCCATCGAGCGCCTGGCGAGCTTCGGGTCGACCCAGTCGTGGCACGGGTAGTAGAGCGTGCCGAACGGGCCGACCTTCTCGCGGAACGCGAGGATCTGCTCGACCACGCTGTTCACCGTGCCGGCGAGCACGAGCTTGGGGGTCATCGTGTCGGCGGTGATCGATGAATCGGGCTCGTTCTGGTCGAGCTTGAAGAGGTTGCCGCGATTACCGGCGCCGACGAGCTTCCGGATGAGCTGCTTGAAGTAGAAGTGGTACGGCCCTTCGGCGCTGTGGCCATAGCGCTTGGCGGTCTTGTCATCGTCCGCGACGAAGATCGACTTGGCGACGCGCCAGTCCTTGCCGTCGGCCTTCTTGCCGACGGCTTCGCAACCCTCGACGTAGCGCGGCCAGTGGCTCTTCACCCATTCCGGTAGCAGGAAGTTCGCCGAGATCGGTGTCCAGCCGCGCTTTGCGGCTTCAGTCACGCCTTTCGAATGCGGAGCCACCGCGGTCACGACGATCGGCGGATGCGGCTTCTGGTAGGGCTTGATGATCGCGCCCTGCCCGATCTCCGGAATCTGCGTGTTCTGCGTCGTGACGGAGAAGAATTGCCCGGTCAGGTTATAAGGCGGCTCGCCCTTCCAGATGTCGAGGACCATGTTGATCGACTCGAGGAAGATGGCGTTGCGGTCCTTCTTGTAATTGCCGAACACTTCGGCGTCGGACATCAGCCCGCCCGGGCTGATGCCGAAGATGAAGCGGCCTTTCAGCATGTGGTCGAGCATCGCCACCTGCGCCGCGATCGCCGCCGGGTGCGAGTTCGGCATGTTGATCGTGCCGGTGCCGAGCACGATCTTCTTCGTGTCGTGCACCAGGCTCGAGAGGAACATCGCGCACGAGGTGACGTTCTCGGCAAGGTCGGTGACATGCTCGCCGACGAGAGCCTCGACGTAGCCCAGCTTGTCCGCCAGCACGATCGCCTCGCGATCCTCGACGTAGGTCTCGTGCGGCTGCCGCTTTGGCGGATGCAGCGGCATCATGAACGTACCGAGCTTCATTAGTTCTCCACTGGCTCTACCCGACCGCTCTGGGCCGATTTGAAGATCGCCTCAAGGGCGGACACATTGGCGATCATTTGCTCCTGCGGCACAGGATACGGCGCGCCGCCGGTCGCAGCATCGGCGAACGCTTCCAGGTTCGCAAGCACCGCCTTCGCCGGCGGAAAGTCGCGCGTGCCCTTCTCGCCGCCCTGGCGGTGCACAGTCAGCGTCCAGCCTTTCGGCGACTCGGGATGGGCCTTGTCGCGCACCTCCACCCAGCCCTTGTTGCAATAGACCGCGAAGCGTCCGTCAAAGGGCGTAGCAAGGATCGCCGAGAGAAGCGCGTTGGCGCCGCTCCTGAAGTTCACCAGGATGCCAAGGGTGTCGCCGTTCACGAGCTGGCTGCCGAGCTGGCGCACGTTGGCGAAAACGCGATCGGCGGCGCCGAAGACGCCGACAGAGAGATCGAGCAGATGGATCCCGGTGGCAGTCATCGGCCCGGCTGGCGCTTCCTTGGCCGAAAGCCGCCAGTTGTCGGCGGCGAGCGAGAGGAACTTGTCCTGCACGAAGTTCGCCTCGATTTGCAGCGGCGTGCCGAGCTCACCGGACTTCACGAGCCGCATCGCTTCCTGGATCGGCGGCTCGAAGCGCTTCTCGTGCCCGACGGCGAGCTTGACGCCGTTGGCGTTGCAGGCGCCGACCGACTTGAGGACATCGGCGCGGGACATGGCGAGCGGCTTCTCGCAGAAGACGTGCTTCTTCGCATTCGCCGCGCGCACGATCTGGTCGGTGTGCTGCGTATGGGGCGTGCACAGGACCACACCCTGCACATTGGGATCGCGCAGCGCGTCGTCCAGGTTCGTCGACAGCGGAAGGTTTTGCGATTGCGCGAATTCCGCGGCCGCCGGTGCGGGATCTGCGACGCGCACCACGCGAAGCCGCGAGCTCGTCCTGGCAAGCGGGACGACGATGCGGCCCCACCAGCCGAGGCCAATGACGGCGATATTGAGCGGCACGCTTACTCTTTTTCTTTCTGCTTCAGGTCGCGCAACCGAACCAACACCTGGTACGCGATCGCATCCCAGGAGTTATGGATGCCGATGAAGAGGAGCAGCAGCGTCGCGCCGGCGAGCGCGAACATCGCGCCGCGCTCATCCCAGGCGGAGGCGAGCGCCGACAGCAGGATCAGTGCATTGGCGACCATCGGGAATACCGCGTGGAACAGCCAGTCCTCGCGGTCCGGCGTGTACGCGCTCTGGGCACGCATGCGCCGCATGACCGTGATCATGTAGATCATGCCGGCCAGGCCGGTGAAGCCCCAGAGCACCGCGACCGGCGCGAGGCTGTGCCATGGGGCGCGCAGTACTGCGGCGATGAGGAGCACCGTACTGAAGTGCACTATGGTCGGGGTGGCGAATGCGCTGCCTGCTTCCGGGGAGGCGATCTGCGGCCGGTCCGCGAGCAACGTCATCACGACGAACTGCAAGCCGATCAGCGCGCCCGCGGCGCCACCGACGATGACATAGAAGCTTTCCCATTCCTTGAACTCGCC
>JAFARH010000383.1 GCA_019245555.1 Betaproteobacteria bacterium | reverse complement strand
GCAGTGAAGGACTCGGCGGTCGGCATCTACGAGACGCGCTACTGGAGCCCGGACCTGAAGAACGCGGCGAACCAGAAGTTCGTCGCCGAGTACAAGAAGAAGTACAACAAGCTGCCGGTGTTCTACGGCGCGCAGAGCTACGATGGCATCATGCTGATCGATTCCGCGGTCAGGGCGGTGAAAGGCAACGTGGCGGACGTGAAAGGCATGGTCGCGGCGATGGAGAAGGCCAACTTCAACTCGCTGCGCGGGCCGTTCCAGTACAACGTCAACCACCACCCGATCCAGAACTTCTATCTTCTCAAGACGGTGAAGACCGGCGGCGGCGACATCGAGATGCACATCGAGAAAACGATCTTCGAGAAGCACAAAGATTCCTACTACCAGGACTGCAAGATGCCGCAGTAAAGGCAAAGACTGCCGATGCAGTAATGGCTGAAAGGCTCGGTTAAAGGGCGCGTCAAGGCGCCCTTTTCTTTTTATGACTTTCGGATTGGTTTTCGAGCAACTGCTGAACGGCCTGCAGCTGGGCGTCATGCTGTTCCTGATGGCGGCCGGGCTGACGCTGGTGCTCGGCATCATGAACTTCGTGAATCTCGCGCACGGCTCGTTCTACATGGTCGGCGCGTATCTGACCGTGGCTGCGACGCGCTTGAGCGTTTCTTATCTCATCGGCGTTGCCGCCGGCCTTGCCGGTACTTTACTCGTCGGCATCCTGGCCGAAGTGATCGCCTTGAGGAAACTCTACGAGCGCGACCATCTCGACCAGGTGCTCGCTACCTTCGGCCTGATCCTCTTCTTCAACGAGCTGGTCGCGATCATCTGGGGCCGCGCCGCGCTGTTCGCTTCGCCGCCGTCGTGGCTATCCGGGCACATCAACCTATTCACGGGCTCGCGCTACCCGATGTTCCGTATGGCGATCCTCGGCGTGGGCTTGGGCGTCGCAGTTGCGCTCTGGTACACGGTGACGCGGACTCGCCTCGGCATGCTGATCCGCGCCGGCGCCACCAATCGCACGATGGTGGCCGCGCTCGGCGTGAATATCCGCCTGCTCTACACGATTGTGTTCGGCGTGGGAGCGGCGCTCGCCGGGCTTGCGGGACTTCTCGCCGGACCGATCTACAACGTGCAGCCCGGCATGGGCGAGCTGATCCTGATCCAGGTGTTCGTCGTCATCGTCATCGGTGGCATCGGCTCCGTGCGCGGTGCACTGGTCGGTGCGGTGATCGTCGGCATCGTCGACACGCTCGGTCGCGCATTCCTCAAGCCGCTGATGGCGACCGTCATGTCAGCGCCCGCCGCCGAAAACGCTGGACCTGCGCTCGCGTCGATGCTCATCTACCTCTTGATGGCGGCGGTGCTCGCCTTCAAGCCGCAGGGCCTCTTCCCGGCGAGGGGCACGTGACGAAGGGACGGCTTATCGGATGGATCGTCGGCATCGCGATCCTCGTGGCGCTGCCTCCGATCCTGCAGGCCTTCCATCAGCCGTTCTACATCGACCTCGTGCGCCGGATCATGATCCTCGCGGTCGCCGCGGTGAGCCTCAACCTGATCCTCGGCTATGGCGGCATGGTTTCCTTCGGCCACGCCGCCTATATCGGCATCGGCGCTTATGCGGTCGGCATTCTCGGCTTCTACGGCTTCTTCAACGGCTGGTTGCATCTCCTCGTCGCCATGGTCGCCTCGGGGATCGTGGCGCTCGCCATTGGCGCGGTCTCGATCCGCACGAGCGGCATCTACTTCATCATGATCACCCTTGCCTTCACGCAGATGCTCTATTACCTCGGCATCTCGGTGGCGGAATACGGCGGCGATGACGGCATGCGCCTCAAGCGCCGCAGCGAGCTCGGCATCGCAGACCTGAACGATCCGATCCAGTTCTATTACGTTGCGCTGGTCGTCATGCTGATTGCCGTCTACGTCGCGTACCGGATCGTCAATTCCCGCTTCGGTATGGCGCTGCGCGCATCGAAGTCGAACGAGGCGCGCTCGCGTGCCATCGGCTTCTCGCCCTACCCGTATCGCCTGGTCGCGTTCGTCATCGCCGGCGCAATGTGCGGGCTCGCCGGCGCGCTCTATGGCAACCACACGAACTACATCACGCCGAGCCTCATGAGCTGGCAGCAGTCCGGCGACATCATGTTCATGGTGATCCTCGGCGGCATGGCGAGCACCGCGGGCCCGGTGCTCGGCACCTTCGCCCTCCTCCTCTTCGAGTCGTTCCTTGCCGCCTGGACCGAGCACTGGCAAGTGATCCTCGGACCACTCCTCATCCTCTCCGTCATCTTCTTCCGCCGCGGCCTCGCCGGGATCTTCTACAAACCCGATGCTTGAAGTCCGCCAACTCGTAAAGACGTTCGGCGCGCTGCGCGCCACGGACGGCATCGACCTCGACGTGCGCGAGGGCGAGACGCACGCCATCATCGGGCCGAACGGCGCCGGCAAGACCACCTTCATCGGCCAGCTCGCCGGCAACCTGCGCCCCGACAGCGGCCGCATCACCTTCGCCGGCGAGGACGTCACCAGGCTCGGCGCGCCGCAGCGCGCGCGCAAGGGCCTCGCGCGGTCGTTCCAGATCACGAGCGTCTATCCCGAATTCAGCGCGCTGCAGA
>JAFARH010000278.1 GCA_019245555.1 Betaproteobacteria bacterium | reverse complement strand
GGGGCGAACTCCATGCCGCGACGATGGACGATGTCGGCCATCTCGTTCATGAAACGCCAGCCACCGACGGCCGTCTTCACGCCGATCGGCCGCCCGGTGAGGTCGCGCATCCAGGCGATCTTCTCCAGGAGCTCATTCATATTGGAGATGTCGCGATGCCTATTCGGGCTGATCGAGTCACGGCCTTCTGGAATGCCGCGAATGTGCGCGATCTCCGGCGTCACCTTCTTGCCGGGCAGCACCCCGCCCTTGCCGGGCTTCGCGCCCTGCGAAAGCTTGATCTCGAAGGCCTTCACTACTTTCGAGAGCTCGAGCAGCCGATCGGTGCTGAGGTTGCCCTGCGCATCGCGCACGCCGTACTTCGCCGTGCCGATCTGCATGATCACGTCGCAGCCACCTTCGAGGTGGAACGGCGAGAGACCGCCCTCACCGGTATCCATCCAGCAGCCGGCAACCGCGGCGCCCTTCGAGAGCGAGCGCACCGCGGGCGCGGAAATCGCACCGAAGCTCATGCCGCTGATGTTTACGATCGACTTCGCCTCGAACGGCTCGCGGCAGAAGCCTTCGCCGAGGATGAGCGACGGCGTCGGCAGGCGCTCTTCCTCTAGCACCGGGAATGGGTGGTTGACGAAAATCAGCGCACCGGGGTGATGCAGGTCGTAGGTCGAGCCAAAGCCGATCACGCCGCCTTCGTTCTTGGCGAGGCGATACACCCAGCCGCGCGTCGCGCGGTTGAAGGGCATCTCGTCGCGATCGCCCATGAAGAAGTACTGGCGGAAGTACTCGCCGAGCTCTTCGAACTTGTAGCGGAGCCGGCCAACGACCGGGTAGTTGCGCAGCACGCTGTGCTTCTTCTGCGTGATGTCGCGGATGAACACGATCGCGAGCGTCGCGATCACGGCGAACGCGATAAGCGTGCCTATCCCGTAAGACAGGATGCTGGTGAGCATTGCCCCTCCCTCTTAGGGCAATGATACCCCGCGACTCAATTCCTCTTTGGTTGCGGAGCGGACGGTAAGAATTACAAGAGAAAAGCGCAGTGCCATGCCGGCGAGCGGATGGTTGGCGTCGAGCACGACGCTGCCGCCGCCGAGCTCCGTCACCGTATACATAGTGTCGCCCTCTTCGACCTGCATCCCGACAGCGACGCCTTCGCCGTAACGGGTCAGCGGCTCGACGCGCACGAGCTCGGCGTCGTAATCGCCGAATGCCTGCTCCGGCTCGAGCTGCACATGGACGGACTCGCCGGGCCCCTTTCCTTCCAAGGCACTCTCGAGCGCGTCCAGCATCTGTCCGTGACCGCCGTGCAGGTAGGAGAGTTCCTGGGGCGGCGAGAGCTGGGCGCCTTGCGCGTCATGCAGCTCCATCCTTACCGAAACGACGGTGTCGCGACCTACGAGCGTAGGCGCTTGACCAAATCGAATACTTCGGCGCAGTGCCCGCGGGGATTGATGCCGTACGCAGCGTGGCGGATCACGCCCTTCTTGTCGACGATGAAGGTCGAGCGCACCAGGCACTCGCGCCGGCCGGCGCCTTCGATGTCCTTCTCCTGAATCACGCCGTATTTGCGGCACACGTCGCCTTCCGTGTCCGAAAGCAGGCAGATGGTGACGCCGTGGCGATCGCGGAAGTCGGCGTGCGTGAGGCAATCGTCGCGCGACACACCGAAGACGATGCAGTCGTGCTTGCCGAACTGGTCTTCGTGGTCGGAGAAATCGGTGGTGACCATCGTGCAGCCGGGTGTGCCGTCCTTCGGGTAGAAGTAGAGCACGACGTGCTTCTTTCCCTTGAACGCCGACAGGTCCACCGTCTGCATGTCGGCGTCGGGAAGCTCGAACATCGGTGCCACTTGTCCCGGTTGCAACATCGCGACCGATTCTATTCCAAAAGTTTTTTCCTTTTGCAACTGCCGCGCACGCTCATTACACGGATGCGTGCACTTCGCGATGTCGTTCGCTCGCTACATATAATCTTTCGGTGGAAAAAAATTTGCTCGGCGGCTTGACGTCGCGCGAATTCCTTCGCCGACACTGGCAAAAGCGCCCGCTTTACGTGCGCAATGCCGTTCCGCGCTTCATCGGAGTGCTCGAGGCGCGGAAATTGTTCACGCTCGCGCAGCGCGACGACATCGAATCGCGTGTAGTGGTGCGCAAGGCGCGC
>JAFARH010000275.1 GCA_019245555.1 Betaproteobacteria bacterium | reverse complement strand
ATGGGCGAGTTTCTCATGCTTGCCGCCCCAAAGAAGTCGTCGGATCGCGCCGGCGCAGCGTCCAGAGTCAAAGGCTGGGTGCGCGATCGCTTTGGACTCGGCAGCGACGCGACGATCCTCGTCACCGAGCTGCAGAGCGGCATGCCGGGCTTCCCGCCGCTCACGACGGTGATTGCGTTCTGGACTGCGGAACGAAAGCATTATCACTTCCGCGTCTTCAAGCCGCTGGAAGAAGTTACCGAGAGCGATATCCCTCCGTCCTGGTACCGCGAAGCGCTCGCCGTGACGCCCGGAGTCGACTGCAGTTGCTGCTAGACTTTCCTTCTCACCGAGGAGAGAGGAAAGATGGGCACTGCCACCAAGACAAAACCGCAAGTCGCGGTCATGAACGCCGTGCACGACCTGCCGGTTCTGGTTGCACGCGATCAGGGATTCTTCAAGGACGAGGGACTCGATCTCGACTTCGTCACCACCCCGGGCATGGCGCAGGTGACTACCTCGCACTTCGTCAAGTTCGATTCCGTGTTCGATCGCCCGCTCGATTCCGTCTTCAACGAGGGCGGCATCGACACCTACCGTATGTGCGAGTGGGGCATCATGAAGCGCGCGGTCGAGGCGAACAAGCAGGGGATCCGCGACCGCAAGATCGTCGCGCTCGGCGCGTCGATGTCCAAGTTCGCGATCGTGGTGCGTCCGGATTCGAAGATCTACGAGCCCGAGATGCTGAAGGACAAGCCGATCGCCGTAACGCCGAACAACGGCTCGGACTTCACCACGCTCAAGATGATGGAAGGCTTCCTCGAGCCGCAGCACCTCAAGCGCACCAACGCCGGCTCGATGCTGAAGCGCCTGGAAGCCGTGCGCGACGGCAAGGTCGCCGCGGCGAGCCTGATGGAGCCCTGGATCAGCGTCGCGCAAAAGTGGGGCATGCGCATCCTCATCGAGTCACACTCCACACGCGCCGAAGCCGCTGGCGACGAGACCGACGCCGAGACGCTGAAAAAGATGTTCCGCGCCCAATCGCGCGCAGTCGAGGTGCTCGAGAAAGACCCGCGCCCGTACGTGCACTACCTCGTGCGCGAGACGGGAGGCCTGCTCAAGCCCGAGGAATTCCAGCACTGGCGCCTCCTGCACGGTCCGGTCACGCCTTATACGCGCGAGCGCTGGGACGACACCTACCGCTGGACGGTGAAGTGGAACATGACCGTGCCCGGCGCCACCTACGAGAACACCGTCGACAACAGGGCCTGGCAGTAACAAGCTAACGGAGGGCGTATGAAGAAGGTCAAGGCATCGATGATGAACGCGATCCACGACCTGCCGTTGCTCGTGGCCCGCGATGAAAATTTCTTCCGCGACCAGGGGCTCGACGTCGAGATCATCACGACGCCGGGCTCCGGCCAGAAGAACTCCGACCACCAGGCGCTGCGCTCGAACATCTTCGAGCGCACCATGGAAGCGCTCTACGAGAAAGGCGCCTGCGACCAGTTCCGCATGTGCGAGTGGGGCATCATGAAGCGTGCCGTCGAGTCGCATGGCACAGGACACCGCCCGGCGAAGATCGTGGCGCTGGGTTCTGCGATGTCGACCTTTGCCATCGTCACCGATCCGAAGTCCGGCATTTACGAGCCGGAGCAACTGAAGGACAAGCAGATCGGCGTGAGCCCCTACAACGGCTCGCATTTCACGACGCTTAAGCTGCTGGAAGGATTCCTGAAACGCGAGCAGATCAAGACCGGCTTCGCCGGCACCATGCGCGAGCGCATCGAAGCGCTGAAGAAGGGCGAGGTCGCCGCGGTGAGCCTGATGGAGCCGTGGATCAGCGTCGCCGAGAAGCAAGGCATGCGCGTGCTGATGGAGTCGCACTCGACGCGCAGCGAAGCCGCGGGCGATGAGCTCGACGGCCCGACGCTCCACAAGATGTTCCTCGCCGAAGCAGAAGCTGCTAAAGCGATCGACAAAGATCCGGGTAAGTACGCGCATTACCTCGTCAAGGAAGCGGGCGGCATGCTGGAGCTCAAGGACCTCAAGCTCTCGCGCATCCTGAATGCGCCGCCCGAGCCCTACACGCGGGAGCGTTTCCAGCACACTTATGAGTGGACGCGCGACTGGGGCCTGGTGCCTGCCGGCGCGACCTACGAAAACACAGTCGACAACCGCGCCTGGCAGTAATTCCGGACAACGTCCGTAATTATTTGGCGATGGCCGCATTGGCGTTCGCCAATGTGGTGAGCGCCCAGGAACTGCCGCTCATCAAAGTAGTTGCCACGGGCGGCACGATCGCCAACACGCCGTCTGGCCGCCTCAACGCCGCAGAGGTCGCGGAGGCGATCCCGCAGCTCAAGAAAGTCGCGCGCCTCGACGTCGAGGAGTTGATCCGGGTCGGCTCGAGCGCCATCAACGTCGACAACTGGATCACCCTCTCGCACCGCATCACCGAGATCCTCGCCAAGCAGCCGGACGTCAAAGGCATCGTCGTCACCCATGGTTCCAACACCGTGGAGGAGACGGCGTACTTCCTCAGCCTTACGGTCAAGACCGACAAGCCGATCGTGCTCACGGCCGCGCAACGCCAGTTCACGACGCTCAGCTCCGACAGCCCGAAGAATTTCCTGCAAGCGGTGCGTGTTGCGGCCGACGACCAGGCGCTCGGTAAGGGCGCCATGGTGGTGACGAACGACACCATCAACGCCGCGCGCGACGTCAGCAAGAACATCAGCTACCGGTTGGAGACCTACAGCGGCCGAGACATTGGCGCATTGGGCTTCGTCGATGAAGACAGAGTGAGCTTTTATCGTGCCCCCACCCGGGCGACTGGCGGCTTCGACATCACGAACCTGCAGAAGCTGCCGCGCGTCGATGTCATCTACACCTACGCCGGTGCCGATGGCGCGCTGATCGACGCCGCGATCACGCAGGCGAAGGCCGACGGCATCGTCATCGCCGGCTTCGCAACGGGATCGGGCACGCCGGGAATGGACGAGGCGGTTACCCGCCATGTCGCCAAAGGCGTGCCAATCGTAATGACCAACCGCGGCTGGAATGGCCGCGTTACGGAGACCGCGGCCCGACGGGGCGAACACCGTCCGCTCCTTTACGGCGACAACCTCACGCCGCAGAAGGCGCGCATCCTCCTGATGCTGGCGCTCACCAAGACGCGCGACCCGCGCGAGCTGCAGAAAATCTTCGAGACCTACTGAGCTCGCTCGAGCGCCTGCGCCTCTATTACGCCCAGCATGAAGGGCGTATCGCCGCGGGCTTTTTTGCCTGCGGCTTCATGTTCGACACTGTCGCCGTGGGCCGGGTCGACTCTTGGCACATGGTCGCGCAGCAGCTCGTCTATCTCGGGATCGTCACCGCGGTGCTCA
>JAFARH010000211.1 GCA_019245555.1 Betaproteobacteria bacterium | reverse complement strand
CGCGGAGGTGTTCGGCACCGAGCTCAAGGACTACGGCATCGTGCCGGACTCGCTCGACGCCACGCGCGCGGTGCTGCGCAAAGCCGCCGCCGAGTGCGACCTGGTGGTGACCTCGGGCGGCGTGTCCGTCGGCGAGGCCGATTACGTAAAGCCTGCGGTAGAGGCTGAAGGTGCGCTACTCATGTGGCGCATCGCGATGAAGCCCGGGCGGCCGCTGGCATTCGGGAACGTTGGGAAATCGTTCTTCATTGGCCTGCCGGGCAATCCGGTGTCCAGCTTCGTCACGTTTTTGATCTTCGTGCGCCCGTTCCTGCTGAAGGCGCAGGGCATGACGAACTTCGAGCCGCATCCAATTGCGGCTCGCGCGGACTTCGATTGGCCCGAGCCCGATTCGCGCCGCGAGTTCCTGCGCGCGAAGTGGAACCGCCTCGGCGGGCTGGAGCTCTATCCTACGCAGGATTCGGCAGTGCTGACCTCCACCGCCTGGGCCGACGGCCTGATCGACAACCCGGCAGGGCAGGCGATTCGTAAGGGAGACAGGGTGCGCTTCCTGCCGTACGCTGAGCTCTACTGGTGAAGGTCACCGTCCTCTTTTTCGCCTCGCTCCGCGAGCAAGTTGGCCGTCCCCGCGAGGAACTCGAGTTGCCCGCGAACGTTGCCACCGTGGGCGCGCTGCGAGATCACTTGCGCGCCCGTGGCGGCGCTTGGGACAGCGTGTTTGCGCCGAACAAGCCGGTGCGTGCGGCAGTGAACCAGGACATGGTGCAGCCGGCGGCGGCGATCAAGAATGGGGATGAGGTCGCGTTTTTCCCGCCGGTGACGGGCGGATGAAAGTCGCGATACAGCGGGAAGACTTCGATCTCGGCGCCGAGACGCGAGCGATATCGAAAAACCCAAAGATCGGCGCGGTGGCGAGCTTCGTCGGCCTCGTACGCGATGTGCGCATGTCGCTCGAGCACTATCCCGGCATGACGGAGAGCGCGCTCCGCAAGATCGTGGACGAGGCGGCGTCGCGCTGGCAGGTGATGGACTGCACGGTGATCCACCGGTACGGCGACCTCGAGCCGAACGATCAGATCGTGATGGTGGCGGTAGCGAGCGCGCATCGCGGCGACGCGTTCCAGGCCTGCGAGTTCATCATGGATTACCTGAAGACCCAGGCGCCGTTCTGGAAGAAGGAGCACCGCG
Organism: Betaproteobacteria bacterium; assembly: GCA_019245555.1. Taxonomy (GTDB): domain Bacteria; phylum Pseudomonadota; class Gammaproteobacteria; order Burkholderiales; family SG8-39; genus SCGC-AG-212-J23. The sequence goes on along the minus strand of JAFARH010000211.1, from coordinate 4,574 downwards.
CCGGCGGCGCCACCTGGGTCGAAGCTCGCGCTTCGGACGACGAGGCGGCGGATCGGTGGAAATAGACCGTTTGGCCTAAGCTCGCCCGGCCCCCACGCTAGAGGCTGGCAGCGCCCTGTCTTTAAATGCAGGGACGATGCAGGTCACCGCCTCGACGACCTTCAGCGACCTCCTGCAGGAGGTCGAACGCTTCTGGACGCCGCTGCCCGACAAGCCCGAAGAGACCGCGGAGCGCATCCTTTCCGCGCTGTGGAGCACGGCTTGCGGCGCGCCCGTGTCCGCCGATCGTGCGCTGCCGGCCTCGCTGCCGGAGCTCGACGGCGAAAGCCTGGGGCGGCTGCTCGGGTTGATCGAACGCAAGAAGGCGGGGGTGCCGCTCGCGCACCTCACCGAGCGCCAGACCTTCCTCGGCATCGATCTCCTCGCGAGTCGCGAGGCGCTGATCCCGCGGAAGGAAACAGAGATCCTCGGCCGCGCCGCGCTCGTCAAGATCGGCTGCATGGCGAAGAAGCGCGGGCCGCTGCTCGTGGTCGATGTCTGCACTGGAAGCGGCAACCTGGCTTCTGCCTACGCGTACTATGAACCGCAAGCGCGAGTCTGCGCTTCGGATCTCTCGCCAGAGGCGATAGAGCTCGCGAAACGTAACGTCGAGTTCCTGGGGCTCGCCAAACGCGTCGAGCTGAGAGTTGGCGACCTGCTCGAGCCCTTCGAGAGCCCGGAATTCGTCGGGCGCTGCGACCTCCTCTCGTGCAACCCGCCGTACATCTCGACTGCGAAGGTGAAGCAGATGCATCCCGAGATCTCGCAGCACGAGCCGCAGGCCGCGTTCAACGGCGGCGCCTTCGGCGTCTCGATCCTGATGAAGCTGGTGAAAAACGCACCGCGGTTCCTGCGGCCCGGCGGCTGGCTTGGTTTCGAGGTCGGCCACGGCCAGGGCGCGGGGCTCGCGCGGCAGCTTGAAAGGAATCCGGCATTCGCGGCAGTGGAGACCTATTCCGATCCCGGGGGGGAAATACGCGCCATCTTGGCGAAGTCCCGACCCGTCCTCCCATGAACGCCGGCGCTGACGCGCTCGGCAAACGCGCGCGCCGCGCGGGAAGGATGCCCCTCATTTTTCCTGAGTGGTGCCGGCATTTGCACCTCGACTACCGGCGCTATCGCGCCGCGGGGCGATCGGCCATCGCCACGATCCTGCTGTCGCAAGGTTTCTGGGCGAGCAGCGTGTATCGCCCGTGCCATGCGCTCGTCGACGCGGTGCCGGCGGGTATGCCGCGCGCGGCAGCGAAGACACTCTCCGCGATCCTGCAGAAGGTGATGGAGATCATCACGGGGATCTGCCTGCCGCGCGACGCCGAGATCGGCGGCGGGCTCTACCTGCCAAGCTTCGGCGCCGTGATCCTCGGGCGCGGCACGATCGGCGAGAACTGCACCATCGAGCAGAACGTCACGCTCGGCATCGCGGGCAAGGGTGATGAGCGCGGCCGTCCGACGATCGGCAACCGCGTCTTCATTGGCGCAGGCGCGATGATCGTCGGCAAGATCACGATCGGCGACGACGCCTACATCTTCCCCGGATCGGTCGTCACGCGTCCCGTGCCGCCGCGTGCTGTGGTGATGGGTTACCCGGCGAAGATCATGTCTTACGACGGCAGCTTCGAATGGATCGTGTACGACGGCATGGAGCACGATCCGCACCGCCGCGAATCCCTCGACCGGCGCGCTAGCGGCTAAAGAGCCAGAAGAATTCCTTGTTGTCGCCCGGGCGCGTTCCGCGCCAGGCGAGCTTCCATCCGTCGCCCGGGGTCGGCGTTGCGGCGCTCGGTGTATGCACGAGGAGCAGCGGACAGTCGCTCCTGCCGGGCATGGCAATGCCCGCGAAGTAGTGGAAGACCGCGCGCTGCGGCTCCGTGAGATTGCGCGCCGCGACGCAGCTACCCGGGGGTCGGTGGCGCTGCATGTCGGCAATGACGCCGCGATAGCTCTTCTCGTAATCCAGCGCCGGCAGCCACAGCGTCATCACCAATCCCCAGACGAGCGTCACGCCGGCGAGCCAGCGCACAGGCAACCGCGGCTGGACGCGCAACGCGTGCACCCAGAGCGCGGTCAATGCGATCGCGGCGATCAACGCGATGGGTCCGACGGTCGGCGTAAACCCGGCGTCGATGAACTTTGGCCGCCAGCCGGCGATGAATGCGATCCACGCAACCCACAGCGCGATGCCAAGCGCTGCGCTGCCCCACGTGCCGAGCGCGTCCATCAGGCGGTCCAGCCAGCGTGGCAGCGTTTCCAAGGCTGCCGCCGCGAGCATCGCGAGCGGGACGAGGAACGGCACGCCGTAGAGCGTACGCGCGGATGAAGCGGCGCTCAGAACGACGATCATGACTGCGAATGCCATGGCTGGGAGCTGGACGATTGGCGAGGAGAGACGGTGACGCCAAACTGTCCATACGGCGAGCGGCCATGCCGGCAAGCCGAACCAGATGAGCGCCTTCAGGTAATGCGCGTGGTCGAGGACGCCACCGAGCCCTGATTCGCCCGTGAAGCGGCCGAAGTTATTCACCCAGAACCATTCGTGGAAGAGCGCTGGCGAATGGCTATAAAGAAGCGATGGCCAGATCAATGCCCATGGCGCCAACGCGAGCAATGCCCATGGCCAAATGCGCCAGCTCGTGCGCCAATCGCGCAATGCGACCAGCGCGACCGCGGTGAGGCCGAGCAGGCCGGGGCCGAGCAAGCCTTTGGAGAGGAAGGCCATGCCGGCGCCGGTGCCAAGAAGCAACCCAGAGCCGCGCGACAGCCCGTAGATGCCGAGCGCGACACCCGCCATGAGCGAGTTATCGGTGATCAGCTGGTGCGCGTGCTGCAAATAGCCGAGCGTGGCCGCGAGGAGCAGGGGCGCAGCGATCCTCCGCTCCGCGGCGAGGTAGGTGAACCAGAGCGTCAGCGCGACATAGAAGCCCGTGGCGAGGCGCGCTGCGTCATGCAGCGGAAGCGCCCAGCCGAAAAACTTGCAGAAGAGGGCCGCTGTCCAAAAGAAGAGCGGCGGTTTCTCGACGAAGGGCTCGCCAGCGAGCGTCGGCACGAGCCAATCGCCAGTTTCAAGGATGTGATAGACGAGCCCGAAGGTATAGGCCTCGTCCGGCTTCCACGGGTCGTGGCCGATCAGGCCGAGCAGGACCCACGCGGCGAGCAGCGCTAACCTTGAATACCCTGCGAATGGCCCCATCTTCTCTGTGGGTTGCCCGAAAGCCCTTGAAGGATCAACGAGATGCGATTTGAGAAGTTTACGACCAAGCTGCAAGAGGCGCTTGCCGAGGCGCAGAGCGCCGCGCTTGGCAATGACAACCAGTACATCGAGCCTGCCCACCTGCTCGGCGCGCTCCTCGGCGACGAGGGAATCGCGGGCCTCATCAGCAAAGCGGGCGGAAATCCCAACGCGCTGAAGAAGAGCGTTGCGGAGGCCGTGGCGCGGCTGCCGAAGGTGGAGGGCACGCCCGGCGAGGTAATGATTGGGCGCGACCTGACGACGCTCCTCAACGTCGCCGACAAGGAAGCGCAGAAGCGCGGCGACCAGTACATCGCTTCCGAGCTATTCCTGCTGGCTGCCGCGGGCGACAAGGGCGACATCGGCCGAGCCCTCAAGCAGGCCGGCGTTACGAAAGCGGCGCTGGAGAAAGCCATCGCCGAAGTACGAGGTGGTGAGACGGTGCAGGGACAAACCGACGAATCGCAACGCCAGGCGCTCGCGAAATACACGCTCGACCTCACCGAGCGCGCGCGGAACGGCAAGCTCGACCCCGTCATCGGCCGCGACGATGAGATCCGTCGCTGCATCCAGATCCTCCAGCGGCGCACGAAGAACAATCCCGTGCTGATCGGCGAGCCGGGCGTCGGCAAGACCGCCATCGTCGAAGGGCTGGCGCAGCGCATCGTGAACGAAGAGGTGCCGGAGTCGCTGAAGAACAAGCGCCTGTTGGTGCTGGACATCGCCCTGCTGCTTGCCGGTGCGAAGTACCGGGGCGAGTTCGAAGAACGCCTGAAGAACGTGTTGAAGGAGCTCGCCAAGGACGAGGGCAAGACCATCGTCTTCATCGACGAGCTGCACACCATGGTCGGCGCCGGCAAAGCCGAAGGCGCTATCGATGCCGGCAACATGCTGAAGCCGGCGCTCGCGCGCGGCGAGCTGCACTGCATCGGCGCGACGACGCTCAACGAATACCGCAAGTACATCGAGAAGGACGCCGCGCTGGCGCGTCGCTTCCAGAAGGTGCTGGTGGAAGAGCCGAGCGTGGAAGCGACCATCGCAATCCTGCGCGGCTTGCAGGAGAAGTACGAAGTCCACCACGGCGTGGAGATCACGGACCCGGCGATCGTTGCGGCGGCAGAGCTGAGCCACCGTTACATCACCGACCGGTTCCTGCCCGACAAGGCGATCGACCTCATCGACGAGGCCGCCGCTCGCATCAAGATGGAGATCGACTCCAAGCCCGAGGCGATGGACCGCCTCGACCGGCGCCTGATCCAGCTGCGCATCGAGCGCGAGGCGGTGAAGAAGGAGACGGACGAAGCCTCGC
>JAFARH010000121.1 GCA_019245555.1 Betaproteobacteria bacterium | reverse complement strand
CAGCATGCCTCGGGCAACGCGCCAGGCGCGCCGCGTCTGCGGCAGCGCCCCGGCGGCGACTAGGCGCAGGAACTGCAGCCAGACTGCCTGCGGCTTCACCGCGGAGGGGCCGCGCTCGTAGTATTCGCGCGCTGCCACGCGGCGGATCTTGCCGCTGGAAGTCTTCGGCACCGTGTGGGGCGGCGCGAGCACGATATCGTCCACCGGCGCGCCGATGAGGCCGATCGCGAGCTCGTTGATCCTAGTCTTCAGCTCCTGGTGTCGTGCGGCATCTCGCTCGCGCGTCTCGGCGAGCACCACGACGCGCTCGGTGCCGCCCGCCGGATCCGGTGATCCGAACACGGCGACGCAGCCGCGCCGGATACCGGCGAGGTCGCCGACCGATTCCTCGAGCTCGTACGGGCTGATGTTGCGGCCGCCGCGGATGATGATGTCCTTCTCGCGTCCGGTTATGTAGAGCCGTCCCTGGTCAAGGTAGGCGCGATCGCCGGTGTTTACCCATTCGCCGTCGAAGAGTCCCTTAGTCGCCTGTGCGTTGCGGAAGTAGCCGCTAGTCGCCGAAGGACCCCGGAACTGGAGTTGTCCTTCGCTGCGATCGGGGAGTTCGAGGCCAGCGCCATCGACAACGCGCAGATCGTGATCCGGAATCACGTTGCCGCATGCGACCACTTTCAACGGCGCCGGATCCGACGGCGAGGCGTCGACCGCCTCGCCGCTGGTCGAGAAGCGCTCGCGATCCAGGCTATCGACGTGCCAGCGCTCGCCCGGCGGCGTGAAGGCGAGGCCGACCGACGCTTCGGCGAGACCGTAGACCGGCGACATCACGTTGCGGCCGAAGCCGTACTTTCCGAAGCGCTGCTCGAACTGGATCATCGTCTCCGGGCTGACCGGCTCGGCGCCATTGAAGGCGAAGCGCCACGACGAAAGATCGAGCCCCTCGAGCTCGTGGTCCGGGATGCGCCTGAGACACAGCTCGTAGGAGAAATTCGGGCCGCCGGAGATCGTGCCGCGGTGCCGGTGGATTGCGCGCAGCCACTGGCTTGGCCGCGACAGGAACGCGAGGGGCGACATCAGTACCACCGGGAATCCGAGGTACATCGTGGCGAAGCAGCCGCCGATGAGCCCCATGTCGTGATAGAGCGGGAGCCAGCTCACGAAGACGTCGGCGCTGCCCGCGCGCGCGGCCTTGCCCATCGCGCGCACATTGGCGAGCAGGTTCTCGTGCGTGAGCACAACGCCTTTCGGCTGCCCCGTGCTACCGGAGGTGTATTGCAGGAAGCCAATCTGCCCGCCGCCCGAGCGCACCGGCGAAAAGCCTTTGCCTTCCGCGGTGAAATCCTCCGGTACCAGCACCGCTCGCAGCGACTCCACTTGCGCACGCAGGAGCCAGGCGAGTGGCTTCGCTTCCGGGATCGTCACCATCAGCGCGGCGCCGGCGCTCTTGAGAATCCCCACGTGGCGCGTGAGATGGTCTTCGATCGTGGTGAGCCGCGCCGGCGGATAAAGCGGCACCGGAATGCCGCCGGCGAGCAGCGTCCCGTAGAAGCAGTAGAGGTACTCTGCCGAGGTCGGCAGCATGATGGCCACGGTCTGGCCGGGCGTGAGGCCCGCGTCGGAGAGTTTCGCGGCGTAGCCGAGCGAGCGATCCCATAGCTGCCGGTACGTGATCGACTGCTCTTCGTAGAACTGGACCGTCAGTCGATCCGGTTGCCGCTCCAGATGGAACTCGAGCGCTTCAGTCAGCGTCTTCGCGTGATCCGGCGGCCGCACGCCTTCGGTCTGCACCAGGCTTGCCACGGTACGGTCCGCGCTTTGCGGCGCCTGGCCGGCGCTTGCCAGCACGAAGCGCAGGAGGTCGCGCGGCGTCTCGCTCGAAGCGAGGGCGCGCTCGGGCAGGCTCGCGGAAGACTCGCGCTCGATCCGCAACACCAACTCGACTCGGGCCAGGCTATCGAGTCCCAGGTCACGCTCGAGCGAGCTGTCGAGCGCGACGTATGCGTCGACGTGCGGACGC
>JAFARH010000097.1 GCA_019245555.1 Betaproteobacteria bacterium | reverse complement strand
CGTAGACGACGATCCTGAAGCGCTGGAATGGCTTTCGGAGCTCGCGAAAGGCGAAGGCTTCACCGTCGCGCAGGCTGATTCGCTGCGCGCGGCGCGCATCCACATGTCGCGCCTGCAACCGGACGTTTTGCTTACCGACCTGCAGCTGCCGGACGGTCAGGGTATCGAACTCGTAAACGATCTTGAAACGAAGGAAACGACCGAGGTCGTGCTCATCACCGGGCACGCTTCCGTCGAGAGCGCCGTGCAGGCGCTGCGCCTCGGCGCGACCGACTATATGGTCAAGCCCGTCGATGTCGAGCGCCTGCGGTCCATCCTGCGCCGCGTGCCGCGCACGGGGGAGCTCCGCCAAGAGATCGGCGAGCTGCGCGAAGAACTTCGCAAGCTCGGCCGCTATGGGCACCTGCTCGGCTCGTCCGCGCCGATGCAAAAGCTCTACGACCAGCTCGGTCGCGTCGCGCCGACGTCGGCGACCGTTCTACTGGTGGGCGAGTCTGGCACGGGTAAGGAATTGGCTGCGCAGACGGTCCACGAGATGAGCCGCAGGAAGCGCGCGCCGTTCTTGCCGCTTAACTGCGGCGCGGTGTCGCCGCAGTTGATTGAAAGCGAGCTCTTCGGGCACGAGAAAGGCAGCTTCACCGGCGCAGATCGCCAGCACAAGGGCTACTTCGAGCGCGCCCATGGCGGCACGCTGTTCCTCGACGAGATCACCGAGATTCCGCAGGAGCTGCAGGTGAAGCTCTTGCGCGTGCTCGAGACGGGCACGTTCATGCGCGTCGGCACCACGACGCCGATCTCGACCGACGTCCGCATCATCTGCGCGACCAACCGTAACCCCGAGGCTGCGGTCGGCGATGGCAAGTTGCGCGAGGACCTCTATCACCGGCTGAACGTGTTCCCGATCGCGATGCCGCCACTTCGCGAGCGCGGCACCGACATCGAGCTGCTGGCGCAGCATTTCCTCGACGTGCTGAACAAGCAGGAGAGCGCGCAGAAGAGCTTTGCGCCGGCAACGATTGCCGCGCTCTACGCCCACAGCTGGCCGGGCAACGTGCGGGAACTCAAGAACTACGTGCAACGGGCGTTCATCCTGGCGGACGAAGTGATCGACGCGCACCTCGCGCCGGTGGCAGTGGCGCAACCCGAGTCGGCGCCGCTCCTCTCGGTACGGGTCGGCAGCACGCTCGACGAGGTCAGCCGGCGGTTGATCGAGGCGACGCTCGCCGAGTGCGGCTCGAAGCGCAAGGCCGCCGACATGCTCGGCATCAGCCTGAAGACGCTCTACAACCGCCTCGCTGCTTATAAGAGCGAGGACATGGGCAAGCGGCGCCAGCCGGCCGAGAACGACTTCGACGACCGGCGGGATGCGGCATGAAGGGGCAAAAGCCGGAATTCGTGCCCGCCAAGTCGCGGTTCCTGCGCCGCCGGCGCATCGTCAAGGCTGCCAGTGACGTCGAGCGGGGCTTGAAGGACACCGAGCGCCGCGGTGTCCCGAACGACGTGCCCGGGAACGGCAACGGCTCCAGGCGCCGGCGGGTATAGAGGTTGCTTTTAGGCAATCGCCGAACTCACTGGAGGATTTCATGGCCGAAGCAAAGCGCAGCACCGACAACACGATCGATCGCATGAGCCAGTCCGCGCACGACGCGGTGGACAAGGCAGCCTCAGTAGCGAGCTCCTACGCCGATCGTTTCAGCGCGAAGGGCGAGCAGTTGATCGACATGCGGGACGACTGGATGGGCGCGGCGCGCGACTTCGTCCGCGAGAATCCGCTGCAGGCGCTGGGTATTGCGCTCGCCGCGGGCTATCTCCTGCACATGATCACGCGCCGCTAGGGCGCACCGCGTGACAACCGAGGCGACGCGGCGCTCGGCGCCGAGCCTGGGCCAGGTACTCGGGCGGCTGCTCGGCGAAGGGCGGCAGCTCGTTGCCGACTACGCCGAGCTCACCGTCCTCGACGCGCGCCGGGCGGCGATCCGCCTGGCGTGGATCCTGGGCGCAGTGCTCGTGGCCGCCGTGCTGGTGGTGACTTCCTGGATGGGCCTCGTCGCCGCCGGCATCGTCTTCGCCTGGGGGCAGGGCGCGTCCTGGCCGATCGCGCTAGGCGTGGCGGCGCTCATCAACCTCATCGCCGCCGGCGCGCTCGGCTGGTTCACGTTCAAGCTCGCGAAAGAATTGCCGTTCACTGCTCTGCTGCGTCAGTTGCGCGGCAAAGATCCGGAGCCACCGCAATGATCCCGCCCGATCAGGAAATCTACGAAGTAGAGCGGCGTATCGCCGAGCGGCGTCACCGCGTCGAGGCCGTTGCTCGACAGAGCGGGCAAGCCGCGCTTCGCGCGCTTACTTCGCCGTGGGCGATTGGCGCCGCTGCGGTGCTCGGTTTTCTCGCGGCGTGTGGCATCCTGCGGCGTCATGAGCACCGGGCGAAGCTCTCTCGCGACCAGAAGAAAGCCGCCAAGGTCGGCGGCCTGACGAGCATTGCGATGGCGGCGGCGAGCTGGCTCATCAAGGCGCAGTTCGGCTCGCCCGCGGCGCTGGCGCAGTTCGTCATGTCGAAGGTGAAGAAGCAGCCCCCCCAGCCGGTGCGCGCGTCGTCGCGCGGCGACAGGGCTGCGACAGCGACCCGCCGGTAGTCATTCGGCTGATAGTAAGGGTCCGCCTGCGCAGCTAGGCTGCGGATTCGGATGCCGTCTCTTTCGCTCCTCGTCCCGAGGCTTGCGCGCGTCTCGCGCGCCGCTTACGGCATCGTCGCTGCGCTTGGCGCCGCCGCGATCTGGGGCTGGGTGCTCGGCGTGCCGGCCTTGCGCGATTTCGGCGCCGACTACGCGTCGATGTCGCCGGGCGCAGCGTTCTCGATGCTGCTGCTCGCCAGCAGCTTCTTCGCTGCGGAAGCGGCGCGCCCGCGCAGTGCAGTCGTTGCCGCCGGCGCCGCGGGCCTCATCGCCGCACTGACCCTCGTCGAGACGCTCCTCGGCGCACCTTTGGGCATGGACTTCGGCTGGCTCGCCGGCTCGAGCGGCGAGATGCCGGGCTACATGTCGGTCGCTGCCTGCGTGACGCTCATCCTGCTCTCGCTCGTCACGCCGCTCGCGCACGACCGGAAGATCGCCGGCGCCTCGGCCAACGGCATCGCCGCGCTCGTCGTGGGCAGCGTGGCGTTCTTTGCGCTATTGGGTCTTTCCCTGCGCGTACTGCGTTTCGACATTGCCGCACCGCTCCTTGGCTTCTCCGCGCCAGCGGCAATGGGCACGATGCTTGCCGCGATCGCGCTCGTCTGCGCGCGGCCGAGCGCCTGGTTCCTGGAAACGCTTTCGAGCAAGCGTACCGGCGCGGTCGTCACGCGGTGGCTCCTGCCGGCGGCACTCGTCGTTCCAGTCGCCGTGGGTTGGATGCGCCTCTATGCCGAGCGCGAAGGCCTTTTCGGCGAAGCCTTCGGCATGACGCTTTTCACGCTGGTGATGGTCGCGTGGTTCAGCTCGCTCATCCTCTGGGTGGCGCGCACGTTGGATCAGGTGGCCGCGCAGCGCGCGCAAGCCGAAGGCGCCGCCACCGAGCAGCGGGAGTGGCTGCAGGTGACTCTTGCCAGCATCGGCGACGGCGTGGTCGCGACTGACGCGGCAGGCCGCGTCCGCTTTCTCAATGCCGCCGCCCAGCGTCTTACGGCCTGGCGCGCCGCTGAAGCCGCCGGGCGTCCTCTCGACGACCTGTTCCAGCTCTTTGACGAGCGAGACGGCGCGCCGCTTCGCAATCCGCTCAATACCGCGCTCGCCACGCGTAACGGCGCCGCCGCCGGCGGCGAGCCCGCACTCCGCGCCCGCGACGGCACCGTGCACCCGGTGACCGTGAACGCTGCGCCGATCCTCGACGGCGAAGGACTGCTCGGTGCAGTGCTCGTGCTTCGCGAAGTAGCCGCGCAGCGGCAATCCGAGCGCGCGATGCGCGAGGCGTACACCGAGCTCGACCAGCGGGTCGTGCGTCGTACCGCTGCACTGGAGCGCGCGAGCGCGGCGCTGCGGGAGCGAAACGCACTCCTCAATGCGATTACCACCAGCACGCCGGACCTGATATTCGCGAAGGATCGGCAAGGACGCCTCTTGATGGCGAACCCGGCCTGGAGCCAGGCGGTGGGCAAGAACGCAGAGGAGGCGATGACGCTCGACGAGAAAGAGCGCATCGTGCTCGAGGCGGGCGAGACCATGATCCTGGAGGAGTCGGTCGGCGATCGCACGTATCTCACGACGAAATCGCCGCTGCGCGACGAGCAGGGCCGCGTCATTGGCCTGATCGGCGTCGCCACCGACATCACAGAACGCAAGAACGCGCAGCGCGAGCTCGAGAAGCTGGTGGTCGCCGAGCAGCGCCTGCGCGCCGAGGCCGAGCGGGCGAACCGCGCGAAGGACGAGTTCCTGGCCATTGTCTCGCACGAGCTGCGCTCGCCGCTCAACGCGCTGCGCGGCTGGAGCCACCTGATGGCGACGACGAAGCCGCTCGACGATTCGCTCGTCGATCGTGCGGCGAAGGCGATCAAGCGCAACGTCGCCCATCAGACACGCCTCATCGATGACCTGCTGGATACCTCGCGCATCGTCAGCGGCAAGCTGACCATCGAGCGCCGTGTCGTGAACCTGGTCGACACCGTGCTCGCGGCGCTGGATGCATCGCGCCCGGTGGCGGCGGCGAAGCAAGTAGACCTGCGCTTCACGCCAGGCGACCCATCGACGATGGTGATCGGCGATGCCGGCCGGCTGCAGCAGTTGGTCTCGAACCTCCTCGCCAATGCCGTCAAGTTCACTCCGGACGGCGGCGCGATCACGGTGCTCCTGCACAAGAATGCCGAACGCGTGCAGCTCCAGGTGAAGGACAACGGCATCGGCATCGCGCCGGAATTCCTGCCGCACGTGTTCGACCGCTTTACACAGGCCGATACCTCGGCGGCGCGCCGCGCCGGCGGCCTGGGGATCGGCCTCGCACTCGTCCGCCACATCGCGCTCTTGCACGGCGGCCAGGTCCGCGCCGACAGCGCAGGCCCAGGGAAGGGCGCCACGTTCACCGTAGACCTGCCTGGCGCGCCGACGGCCGCGATCCTCGCCATCGCCAAGGAGCCGCCCGAGGATCGGCGCCGCTCGACCGCGGGCGCCTTGCGCGGTCTGAAGGTATGGGTTGCCGACGACGATGTCGATGCGCACGAGGTGGTCGCCTTGACGCTGCGCCAGGCGGGCGCGCAGGTCGACTGCTTCAACTCGGGCCGCGCACTCGGTGCGGCGCTCGAGGCGGCGCTGCCGGCGCGCGGGCCGCACGTGCTGCTGATCGACCTGGCGATGCCGGGAGAAGACGGCTTCGAGGCGCTGCGTCGCGCGCGCTCGATCGAGCTTGCATGCGGCAACGACCGCTACACGCCGGCGATAGCGCTCACGGCATTCACCCAGATCGAGCGCGAACGCCTGATGGCCGCTGGCTTTGTCGACCGCGTCGACAAGCCGGTCGATGCGGAGAAGCTGATTACCGCGATTCGCGCCGCCCTCAGGACCGAGCAGCGCTCCAAAGCCGCGGTCTAGTTGACCGCGCCGAGCGGCGCGCATACCTCTTCGAGCGATTTGCGCTCGGCGTCGACGCCGATCCGGAGCGCGACCGCAGCCGCGCAACACATTAGTACGCCGGCGAGCGCGTAGGCGCCGAAGAGCGCCTCGCGGCTGCCGCTCTCGATGATCGCGCCATAGAGCGGCGGCCCGATGAAGCCGCCGAGCGCGGTGCCGGCGGCATAGAAGAGCGAGATGGCGATCGCTCGCATCTCGACGGGGAAGATTTCGCTCACCGTGAGGTAAGCCGAGCTCGCGGCCGCCGAGGCGACGAAGAAGATCGCGCTCCAGCAAAGCGATAGCTGAAGCGCGCTCAGCGCCTCGATGGAGAAGCCGTAGCCCGCGCCGATCAACCCGAGCCCGGCGACCGTGTACGTCGCCGCGATCATCTTGCGCCGGCCGATGCGATCGAAGAGGTGGCCCAGCACCAATGGACCGAGGAAATTGCCGAGCGCGAACGGAAAAATGTAGAAGCCTACGCTCTGCTCGGGTACGTCGTAGAAGCGGGCGAGCACGAGCGCATAGGTGAAGAAGATCGCGTTGTAGAAGAGCGCCTGGGACGCCATGAGCGCGAGGCCGAGCGCTGCCCGCTGGCGATAGCGCGTAACCATCAGGCGCACGATCTCGCCCCAGCTTGGCGCGGGCAGGGCGCGCATCCCGAGCTTCGTGGAGACAGGCTCGTGACAGCCGACCTGGCGTTCAATGTCCTCGACGATACGTTCGGCTTCCTCGGTGCGACCGTGGCGGATCAGCCAGCGCGGGCTTTCGGGCACATGCCGGCGAACGAGCAGGATGGCGAAGCCGAGGATGCCGCCGAGGAGGAACGCGAAGCGCCAGCCATAGTGCGGCCCGAGCCAATCGGGGTTCAGGAGCACGATCGTGAGACCCGCGCCCATTGCGGCGCCGACCCAGAATGTCCCATTGATAGCCAAGTCGACGGTTCCTCTCACGCGTGCAGGAATGAGTTCATCGATGGCCGAGTTGATGGCCGCATACTCTCCGCCGATTCCAAAACCGGTGAGGGCCCGGCAGAAGGCGAACGACCAGATATCGAAAGAGAGCGCCGTGAGGACGGTGGCCACGAGGTAGACCGCCAGCGTGACGAGGAACATGCGCTTGCGTCCCAGCGCGTCCGCCAGTCGTCCGAAAGCGAGCGCACCGAGCACCGCGCCGCCGATATAGGCGGAAGCCGCCCAACCGATCTCGCCGGCCGTGAGGCCGAGCGTGTCGGGGCGCTGCAGCGCCGGCCCCAGCGAGCCGACGACGGTGACTTCCAGGCCGTCGAGCAGCCAGCTCACGCCGAGGGCCAGCACCACGCGCCAGTGCCAGGCTGACCAGGGCAGCCGGTCCAGGCGCGCCGGAATGACCGTGTCTATGGGAGCGAACTGCGGCATCGGTATATCCTTCGACAAAGAAGGAGAAGAAATGATCGGTTTCATTGGGGTGGGCGTGATGGGAGAGCCCATCTGTCGCCACATAGCGTCGAAAAGCGGTAAGGAGGTCCGGGCTTACGACATCAAGCCGGAACCGCTCGAGCGCCTGAAAGCGAACAAGGTGAAGGTCGCGGAAAGCGTGCGCGAGGTCGCCGAGAAATCCGAGATCGTCTTCCTGTCGCTGCCGGGCGCGCCGCAGGTGAAGGAAGTCTGCGTGGGCCGTGCGAGCCTGCTGATCCACCAGCGGCCGGGCACCTATATCGTCGACCTCGGCACGACGCCGGTCGGACTCACCCGCGACCTTGAAGCGCGCTTCTCCGCGCGCGGCATCCATTTCATGGACGCACCGGTTGCGCGAACGCGCGCTGCAGCCGAGGAAGGCAAACTCTCCGTGATGGTCGGGTGCAGGGAGAACCACTTGCCTCGCGTGAAGCCCTACCTCGAGATGTTCGCAGCCGAGATCACGCGCTGCGGCCCGCCGGGTGCCGGGCAGGCGATGAAGATCATCAACAACATGATCCTTTTCCAGAACGTCCTGGCAGTGGCCGAAGCCCTTGCCGTGATCCGCAAGCTCGGCCTCGATCCGGCGAAGGCGCTCGAGACGCTGTCGAAAGGCTCAGCAGACAGCTTCGCGCTACGGCACCACGGCATGAAGGCGATGGTGCCGAACGAGTTTCCCGAGAAAGCGTTCTCGGTCGAGTACGCGCTGAAGGACGTGAGCTACGCGCTCGAGATCGCCAAGCTCGCGAAGATCGACCTGACCGGCCTCAAGAACGCGAAGGCGGCGCTCGAGAAAGCGGCCGCGGCCGGTCACACCACCGAATACTTCCCCGTCATTTCGAAACTGGTCTGACGCCCAGCAGGGGCGAGCACCTCATTCGGGCTGTAGGGCTTGGCGACGTAATGGTCGAAGCCCATGCTGCGCGCGACCGCGAAGCCTGTCATTCCGGGCATGTCGATGTCGAGCAGCACGACGTCGGCGCCGAAATCGCGCACGGCGCCGAGCGCTTCAGCGCCGCTTTCCACACCCCGCACGAGGTGCCCCTCGTGCTCC
>JAFARH010000029.1 GCA_019245555.1 Betaproteobacteria bacterium | reverse complement strand
AAGGAGAGCTAACAGCGCTGTGCGGTTCATGGTGCCTCCTTACCCGTAGAATCCTACGCCCATCACGTTCTAGAACAAGCCCTTAATGGCCGCTATTCCCGTCTCGGAGCAAGAAATCCGCAGCCTCGTCGACGCGATCGACCGTGCCGACCAGGCGGGAGACGCCGCCGGCGCGGAGCGAGCGCTCGCACGTGTCCGGCAGCTCGCTCCCGACCACGCCGGGGTGCTCAATCTCGCGGGCATGCGGGCGCTCCGCCGCGGCGATGTGCGCGGCGCAATCCCGCTCTTGGAACGCGCGGCGGAGCGCGAGCCGCAGATGCCGATGCTCTGGCTCAACCTCGCCTTCGCGCGCCGAGACAGCGGCGACTCCGCGGGTGAGCGCGCTGCGATCGAGCGCGCATTGGCGGCCGATCCGCGCTTCTATCCGGCGCTGCTGCATAAGGCGCGGCTTTTCGAGCTGGAGGGAAACCTGCCTCAGGCCGCGGCGATGTACTACGCGTTTCTCGTCTGCGTGCCGCAGGGCGAGCAGGCAGCAGCGGTGAAGTCGGCGATCGAGCACGCGCGGGAAATCATGCGCAAGAACGATCGCGCGCTCGAGGCGTTCCTCACGCCTCGACTCGCGGATCTGCGCGCGCGCTACTCAGCCGAGAAGCTCGAGCGCTTCGAAGCCTGCGTCGAGACCGTGCTCGGCAAGCGCGCCGCTTATTCGCCGCAGCCGACGTTCCTTCTCTATCCGCGCTTGCCGGCCGTCGAGTTCGCCGATCGAGAGTTCTACCCGTGGCTCGATGCGTTCGACGCGGCGACCGATGCGATCCGTGCCGAGGCGCTCGCCGCGCTCTCGCAGGCAGCCGATGACTTCGTGCCCTACATCTCCAAGGCCGCCGGCATGCCCGTCGACCAATGGGGTGAGCTGAATAACTCCAAGCGCTGGAGCACGCTGTTCCTAATCAAGAACGGCAAGCGCATCGAATCGGCCCTGGCGCGGGCGCCGCGTACCGCCGCTCTCCTCGAAGCAGCGCCGCTCTGCAAGATCCCGGCACACGCGCCGACGGCCTTTTTCTCGGTGCTTGCGCCACGCACGACGATTCCCGCGCACACGGGTGTGACGAACGCGCGCATGATCGTGCACCTGCCGCTCGTCGTGCCGCCGGGCTGCATGTATCGCGTCGGCGCCGAGCGCCGGCCGTGGAAGGAAGGCCGCGCTTGGGTGTTCGACGACACGTTCGAGCACGAGGCGATCAACGACAGCGACGCGCCGCGCGTCGTGCTGATCTTCGATGTCTGGAACTGCTACCTCAGCGCGCCGGAGCGCGAGCTCGTATCCGCGTTGCTCGCGGGCATCCAGGAATACAGCGCCGGCGAGACGCTCTTCCGCCAGGGCGGCTAGCCGCCCGACTGCGTCTTGGTGGCGGCTTTCTCCGGCGGGTGTACCCAATACACGCGTATGCCGCGATTCGAGGCGCTGTTCTCGACGGCGGACATCGCCGCATCGTCGGTATTGCCACCGTATGTAGCCCGCGTCTGAGGGGAGTCGATCGTCGAGCAAGCGCTCGCCGCAAGCGTAAGTGCAAGGACTAGTGATGGCTTCATGGGTTGGCCTCCATCTCTAGTATGCGCCTATACTGCGCGCCCGACCATGAAATGCCCCTTCTGCGGCTCCGAGGAGACCCAGGTCATTGATACCCGGGCGAATCTCGAGGCGAACACCACCCGCCGGCGGCGCAAGTGCGCCTCCTGCGAGAAGCGCTTCACGACCTACGAGCGCGTCGACCTGAAGATGCCGCGCCTCGTGAAGAAGGACGGCAGCCGCACCGACTTCGACCGCGACAAGCTGATGGGCAGCATGATGCTCGCGCTGAGGAAGCGCCCGGTCGCCACCGACCAGGTGGAGACCGCGGTCGACCACGTGATCGAGAGGCTGCGCTCCCTCGGCGAGCGCGAGGTGTCGACGCACCGCGTGGGCGACTTCGTCATGCGCGAGCTTGCGCGGCTCGACAAGATCGCCTACATCCGCTTCGCGTCGGTCTATCGCCAGTTCGAGACGCTGGACGATTTCCGCGACGCCGTGCAGGAAGTCAGGGCTGCTCCGCGGAAGCGCCGCAAGTAACGGCGTAGGCGAATGACCGCGATC
>JAFARH010000427.1 GCA_019245555.1 Betaproteobacteria bacterium | reverse complement strand
GTCTCGTTCCTTCGCCAGCTCCTCGCGCAACGCACGTCGATTTGCGATGGCGGCCACATAGGGCGCGGTGTCAAGGAATGGCGGCAAGTGCACGATGCGCCTTGCATCGATGATCTGCTCGAGGCCTGGCATGTCGTCGCGCGTGGGCGCAAGGACGAGCGCCGCCTGCCGGATGGCATCGGCGCTTCCTTCATGGCCGAGCGCCCACGGCCCCTGCGCCCGCTTCTGGGCATAGGAGGCTTCCGAAATCACGTAGGGAATGCCAAGCGTCCGGCTCACCGTCGGCCCGAGCCAATCGGGTGCCTTGTAGTACAGGTGATACGTAAACCAGAGATCGGGCCGTTCGTCCGCCGGGCCGGCCTTCCAATCGTCGGCGAGCTGCTGGGCCAGCATTTCACCCTGCGTGCGCAGCGCGCGCTGGCGCGGCTCGTCGCCATCGCCGTCGTAGCTGCGAAAGGTGGAGGCGACCTGCACGCGATGACCGGCGTGCGCGAGCGCATCCATGAGAAGTCCCGCTACGCGCCGATCGCCCGAGGGCGTGCCATGCGTAGGCGACTTAAGCGGTGCGTAGAACGCGATCCTCATGGGCCGGGAGCCCAAATTTGCGCGCAAGGCGCTCGAAATTCACGTCGAGCGAGAACTCGGTCCGCAGCCTCGCCTGGCCCGCGTCGCCGAGCGCACGGCGGCGCGCCGGATCGGTGATCAGCGCCTGCAGCGCCGCGGCGAATGCGACGGTATCCGCTTCCGAGACCAGCACGCCCGTGTCGTCGCGGATCAGCTCCGGGATCGCCGATACGCGCGTCGCAACGCACGCGAGCCCCTGGCTCTGCGCCTCGGCCAGCACGTTGGGAAGACCATCACGATCGCCGTCGCGCGCAATGCGGCAGGCGAGCGCGAAAACATCGGCCTTGCGGTATTCGGCGAGCAATTCATCCTGCGCCAGCGCGCCGCGCCAGGTGATGCGCTCGGCGATGCCAAGCCTTTGCGCGTGCTTTTGCATGCGCTGCTTCAGCGGTCCGCCGCCAACGTGCACAAGGCGCCAGTGCAGCTCCTTCGGCAGGCGCGCCAGCGCGTCGAGCAGGTTGTCGGTGCCCTTCTTCTCGACGAGTCTTGCCACGCTGAGGATGGTGACCGGGCGTGCAGCGGAGCCGTCGGCCGCGCTATGCACCATGCGTTGCGCCGGAAAGCGTACGAGATCGACGCCGTGATACACGAGCGCCACACGACCCGCCGGCGCGAGCGCCGCGAGGTGATCAAGATTCGCGCGCGTGCAGGTGGCGAGCCAGTCGCATTCAGCGAGCTTCTCGCGCTTCTCCCATTCCGGCGTCGTCCAGATGTCTTTCGCATGCGCCGAGCCGCTCCAGGGCAGCCCGCGCAGGATGGCGCAATAGCGGGCGACCGACGCAGGCGTGTGCAGGAAGTGCGCATGCAGCCGCGTGACTTCCGCCGGCAGCTCAGCAGCGAGCACCAGTGCCTGACCGAAGCGACGGATGCGATTCGGTGTCGGGTCGCGCTTTAAATCCTTCAGCCATCGCGCGCGCGCCTTGGCATACGCAGGCAATTTGCGCACACGCCACCACGAGCGGACAACTCTGAGCGGCTCGCGGTAAAGATACTCGGGGAGGTAGCTCACTGGCGCCTTGATCTCGCGATGCACGGGATGCACGCGGTCGTCGGTCGGGCGGCGCAGCGAGACGATCATGAGATCGAGCCCGCGGCGCTCGAGCGCCGCGATCTCCTGGGCGATGAACGCCTCAGAGAGGCGCGGATACCCCTTGAGGATAAATGCGACCGGCAAGCTAGTGGATGCGGGTGATGCGCTCGTTGGCGGCTTCTTCTACCGCCGGCTCGATCCAGGGCGCGACGAGGCGCGAGACGTTGGTGAGTCCTTCGAGAAGGCCCGGCACCACGACTTCCGACGGACGGTGCTGTCGCGGCAGGGCGCGAAGCGCCGCCGCCATGACGGCCGGATCGTAGTTGCCGTCGTCGGACAGCATCGAGACGAGTCCGACCTCCGCCGCGCGCGAGGCGCGGATGTGCTGCTCGAGGCGCGGCGCCGTGCGCGGGACGATAAGCGCGCGCTTGTCGAGCGAGATGACTTCGCAGAAGGTGTTGTAGCCGCCCATCGCCACGACGCCGGCGGCGCGGGCAACGAGCGTCTCCATCTGCTTGTGGAAAGTGATGGCCGAGACGCGCTTCAGGTGCGCCGCACGATCCATGAATTCGGCCTGGCGCTCGGGCGCCATGAACGGTCCGAGGACGAGGAGCGCTGGATACGGCAGCAGCGGATCGTGCTCGTAAGCGCGCAGCACCCAGTCGATCAGGGCTTCACCGTCGCCGCCGCCACCGGTAGTGACGAGGAGATAGGGACGCTGCGTAATCTCGGGTAGAAGCGTCGGCGTGCCGTGCTGCGGCACTTCGCGATGCAGGTAGCCGGTGTAGACCATCTTCTGGCGCACGCGCGGCGGCAGCGCGATGCCTTCGAGCGGATCGCAGATCTGCGGCAGCCCATAGACCCAGATGTCGTCGTAGAGGTCGCGCAGCGCGGGCACCGCTTTCTTCCGCGTCCACTCCGGCTCCAGGAGTCGCGGCTCGTCCATCACGTCGCGCAGGCCGAGCACGAGGCGCGTGCCGCGGCGCTTGAGCGCTTTAAGGGTCGGCAACACCTCGCCGCGCAGGCCGACCGGCTCCTTGTCCACGATAAACAAATCGGGATCGAAGATCTCGGCGGTGTGCTGGATGATCGAGGCACGCATGGACAGCGTCTCGGCGATATCGAGGTGCAGGTTGAGCGGCGTGTACTCGCCGTTACGCAGCTTGATGACGCCGGGCACGCGCACGAAATCGACGCGCGCGCGGAAGTCGAAGCTGCCAATGATCGGCGAGCCGGAGAGGATCAGTACCGAGAGCTGCTTGTAGCGCTCGACGAGGGCGTGCGCGATCGCACGGCAGCGGCGCAAATGGCCGAGACCGAACGTGTCGTGGCTGTAAATGAGTATGCGGCCATCTTTCCGTTGTGCTCGCATACGGCCCCCTCCCCTTCCCTTATTGGTTTTATTGTGCGGTCAAACGCCCTGCCGGGCAAGGCAGGCCTTGCAGGTTCCGCAGGCACGAAATGCGCCGTTGCTTTCGCGCACCGGACGCCGGCACGACCAGGTGAGATCGACCAATTGACGAGGCAGACGCGCCGCCAGCTCCGCCTTCGTCGCGTGATACACCGGGTAGATCCATTGCACATCGGGCTCGCCCAACTTGCGAGCGCGATAGCACTCGTGGAGCGTCTCGAATACGCGGCGCTGGCGCGCGGAGCGATTCTCGATGTCCGTGTCGCGCGCGAGCGCCGCGACGGCGATCCGATTGCAACCCGGCGTGTCGATCGCGACTTGGCAGGCGACGAACGCAATGCAAAGGTAGTCGATCGGAATGGCGTCGAGCGCAGTGAAATCGAGTGCCGACTCCGAATAGCGAAACGGCCGGTAGCGGTCGCGGCACCAGGCAACGATCCGCTCGACCGCGGCCTGCTCGGCTTCCGCGCGGTTCTCCTTGTTCGCCATGCGGATGTGATGCACGCGCAGCTCGTCCTTCGTCTCCGCGAGCAGCTTCACCAGCATGGCGGTGCTGTCGAGCCCTCCCGAGAACATGGCAAGCGTGGTCATGGGCAGATGAGCAGAAAATTCTATTAGCATTCCGATCATGAGCGTCCGGAACCTCTTCGAGCTCGAGGGCCGCACCGCGGTCGTCACCGGCGGCTCGCGCGGGCTCGGACTGCAGATCGCCGAAGCACTCGGCGAGATGGGCGCCAAGATCGCGATCAGCGCCCGGAAAAAGGACGAGCTGGACGCGGCGGTCGCTCACCTGAAAAAACAAAAGATCGAGGCGAGCGCTTATGTCTGCGATATCGGCAAGCGCGAGGCGATCGCGCCGTTTGCTGCTCAGGTCTTAAAGCTGTTCGGGAAAGTCGACATTCTGGTCAACAACGCTGGCGCGACTTGGGGTGCGCCGGCAGAAGACCATCCGCTCGAGGCGTGGGACAAGCTAGTGAACGTCAACCTCACCGGTGTCTTTGTGCTCACGCAAATCATCGGCAAGCAATCGATGATTCCCGCGCGTTGGGGACGCATCATCAATGTCGCCTCGATCGCGGGCCTCATGGGACAGGATCCGCGCATCGTGCGCACGATTGCCTACAACGCGACGAAGGGCGGGCTCGTCAATTTCACTCGAGCGCTCGCCGCCGAGTGGGGCCAGCATGGCATCACGGTGAACGCAATCTGCCCCGGATTCTTCCCTTCGAAGATGACCAAGTCGACGCTCGACACGACCGGCGAGTTGATCAAAGAGTGGACGCCGAACAAGCGGTTTGGCAATGACGAGGATCTGAAGGGCCTCGCGGTGCTGCTCGCTTCCGAAGCCTCGCGCCACATCACCGGCCAGGCGATCGCAGTCGACGGCGGTGCGACCGTGATATGAACGTGGAGCACGCGCGCGAGTACCAGAAGCGCATCCCCTTCATCCAGCACCTGCGCATCCGTACCGACGAGCTCGGCAAAGGCACCGCCCGCCTCTCGGTGCCGGTCGAGGCGAACCTGATGAACAGCATGGGCAACGTGCACGGTGGCGTCATCATGTCGCTGCTCGACGTTGCACTCTGCACCGCGGCGCGCACGCTGCATCCCGAATCGATCGGCGTCATCACCATCAACATGAATACGTCCTTCATCGGTGCCGGCACCGGCAAGACGCTATTCGCTGATGCACGCGTGCTCAAGGACGGTCGCAGCATGAGCTTCGTCGAAGGTGAGGCGAAGAGCGAGGATGGCACGCTCGTCGCCAAAGCCGTCGCAACGGTGCGCGTCATGCACAAGGAAAAGCGATGAAACGGGCGCAGACTACAATCGCTTCGGGAGGGTCCTGATGAGCGCAAGCCCCGACGAGACGATCACCCTGCGCGAGGCCTTCGTGGTTCACGGGCGCACCGTGCCCTTCGAGAACGGCTGGAGCTGGCTCGCTGCTGCGTGGTCGATCTTCAAGCGCGCACCCGGCGTCTGGATCGGCATGATCATCGTGCTGTGCCTCATCTACATCGTGCTCGGCGTCATCCCGGTATTGGGCGCGATCGCAAGCCTCGCCGCCGGTCCCGTCTTCACGGGCGGCCTGATGCTCGCCAGCCGTACGACCGACCAGGGTGGCGAGGCGCAGTTCACGCAACTCTTCGGTGGATTCAACCACCGCTTCGGCCCGCTCGTCGGCGTCGGCGTGCTCTACCTCGTCGGCTTCGCAGCCATTCTCTTTATCGTGATGGTGGTCACGGGCGGCAGCATCCTTACTGTGATCAATGCCACCACGCCGGAAGAGGTCATGGCCGCCGGAGCAGGCCTGCTGCTCGCGGCGCTCATCTTCTTCGCGCTCTTGATCCCGCTCTTGATGGCCGTATGGTTCGCGCCCGCGCTCATCGTGTTCCACGATGTCGGGTCCTTCGCGGCGATGCGGGCGAGCTTCACCGGCTGCGTGCGCAACATGCTGCCGTTCCTGCTTTACGGCATCGTTTGGTTCATTGCTTCGATCGTCGCTTCGATCCCGCTCGGCCTCGGCTGGCTGGTGCTCGGCCCGGTGACGGCGGCATCGATCTACACCGCGTACAAGGACATCTACTTCGACGTGTAGACGCGGTTCCGGCCGCTCCAGAGCCGATTAACTCTTCGGCGCTTCCAGGCCGCCGAGGATGAAGCGGTTCCAGGTCGGGCTGATGATGATCTCGTTCACGCAGACGCGCGTCGGCAGCGCCGCAATGAAAGCGATGGTGCGGCCGAGATCTTCTGCCTGCAGCATCTTCGCGCGGACTTCCGGCGACGGCGGCACGGGACGCTTCTCGAGGATCGGCGTCGCCGCCTCACCCGGCAGGATTGAGGTCGCGCGGATGCCGTTCGCTGCCTCTTCGATGTTCAACTGCTCGGTGAGCGCGATCACGGCGCGCTTGGTCGCGCTGTAGCCAGGTCCCCCGAGCGCAATGGGGTAGCGGCCGAACCAAGACGAGACGTTGACGATCACGCCGTCCTTGCGGCTTCTCATTCCGGGCAGGACGGCCTGGATGCAATAGAACATGCCGGAGAGGTTGATGCGGACGATCTCGTCCCAGCCCTCGTTCGAGACGTCGCGGAAATTCCGCTTCGGCAGGTTGATGCCGGCGCTGTTGACGAGGATGTCGACCCGGCCGTGCCGCTTCTGGATCTCGCCGGCGACCTTGTTGACCTGCGCCTTGTCGCCGACATCGCAGACGAGCGCCTCGGCCTTGAGTTCTTTCAGCGCCTCCTTGAGTGTCTTGTCGCTGCGTCCCGAGATCACCACCTTGGCGCCGGCCTTCGTCAGCTCGACGGCGGACGAAAGCCCTATGCCCGAGCCGCCGCCGGTGATCCATGCGACCTTCCCCTTCAATTCATCTGCGCGCGTATTGCTTGGCACCGAAAAGGACCTCCGCTTGTTCTTTTGAGAAGCCTGGGGTCGGCCGGCGCCGCTCGGCGAGCACTTCGACGGCCTTCTTCACTGCCGGGCGCTCCGCGATGCGGTCGCGCCAGCGCTTGACGTTCGGATAGTCGTCGATGTTCACGCCCTGGCGCTCCGGCGCCCGCAGCCACGGCATCGTCGCCATGTCGGCGATGGTGTATTCGTCGCACGCGAGCCATTCGCTCTTGGCGAGTTGCTTGTCGAGCACGCCATAGAGGCGGTTGGCCTCGTTCTTGTAGCGGTTCATCGCGTATTCGATCTTTTCCGGCGCGTAGCCGAGGAAGTGATGCGCCTGGCCGAGCATCGGGCCGACGTGCCCCATCTGCGTCATGACCCACTGCATCACCTGCCAGCGTTTTTTCAGGTCCTTGGGCAGGAACTTGCCGGTCTTGGACGCGAGGTAGAAGAGCATGGCGCCGGACTCGGCGAGCGCGAACGGTTTTCCGTCCGGCCCCTGCTGGTCGACCATTGCCGGGATCTTGTTGTTGGGAGAGATGGCGAGAAACTCCGGCTTGAACTGCTCGCCCGCGCCGATATCGATTGGATGCACCTTGTACTCGAGGCCGGTCTCCTCGAGCATGATGTGGATCTTGTGTCCGTTCGGCGTGGGCCAGGTATAGAGGTCGATCATGAGTTCACCCGAGTTTTACCAACTGTTTGCCAAAGTTTCTTCCACCAAGCAGATCAATCAAGCCGCGCGGCGCATTCTCCAGTCCCTGCACCACGGATTCGCGATAGTTGAGCTTGCCTTCCGCGAAATACCCGCCGAGTGCCTTCAACGCCTCGCCGTAGCGATCCTTCCAATCGAACACGATCATTCCCTGGATGCGCAACCGGTTCACCAGGATGGCGCGCCAGTTGCGCACCTTGTACGGATCGGTCGAGTCGTAATCTGAGATCGTGCCGCACACGACGATGCGGCCGAAGAGGTTCATGCGGGTGAGCAGCAGATCCAGAATCTCGCCGCCGACATTGTCGAAGTAGACGTCGACGCCTTTCGGGCACGCCTCCTTCAGCGCTTCACGTAGATTGCCGGCCTTGTAATCGAGACAGGCGTCGAAGCCGAGCTCCTGCTTCACATAGGCGCACTTTTCGGGTCCGCCTGCGACGCCGATTGCTTTGCAGCCCCATAGCTTCGCGAGTTGTCCCACCACGCTGCCGACCGCACCAGAAGCGGCAGACACCACCACGGTCTCGCCGGGCTTCGGCTGGCCCAATTCCTTTAGGCCGAAGTACGCCGTCATGCCCGGCATGCCAATGAGGCCGAGGTAATAACTGGCCGGCGCGCGCGAGGTGTCGATCTTCATCACTTCGCCGGTTGCGCCGTAGAGCTGCCAACCGAGCTGGGTCAGCACCATGTCGCCCACCTTGAGCTTCGGATGGCGCGACTCGAGCACCTCGCCGACAGTCTGGCCGACCATGACTTCGTCGATCTCGACGCCTTTCGCGTAGCTCTTGGCGGCGCTGATGCGGCCGCGCATGTATGGGTCGAGCGAGAGCCAGAGGTTGCGCACCAATACCTCGCCGTCGGCGGGCTTCGGCACCGGCGCTTCCTCGACGCGGAAGTTCGACTCGCTCACCGGGCCGACCGGGCGGCTCGCGAGCACGACCCGCTTGTTCATAACGCAGCGCTTATTTCGCTAAAGCGCGCCAGGTGATGGTCCGCGTCGCCGAACTCGCGCGCGAGCACGGTCAGGCGGCGGAAAGCGTGGCTGATCTTCAGTTCCTCGGTCATGCCCATGCCGCCATGGAGCTGCACGGCCTCCTGGCTGACGTGGCGCGCCGCATCGGCGATCTTGATCTTGGCGGCGCTGATCGCGCGAGGGTCGCCGCCCGTGTCGGCCTTGCTGCAGGCGAGGCATGCCATGGAGCGAGCCTGTTCGAGTGAGATGAACATCTCGACCATGCGGTGCTGCAGCGCCTGGAAGGTGCCGATCGTCACGCCGAACTGCTTGCGTGTCTTCAGATATTCGAGCGTCGTATCGCAGGTGAACTTCATCGCGCCGACCGCCTCCGCGCAGACGAGCGCGGCGCCGACGTCGAGCGCTTCTTCGAGCTCCTTGCGGCCACCTTCGATGCGCTGCGCTTCCGAGCCGCGCAGCACGACATCCGCAGCGAGCCGCTCATCCATCGTCCGAAAAGCCTGCAGGCCTACCTTGCCGCTGGCGACGACGAACAACGCGATGCCACTGTCGTCTCGAGCGCTGACGACCAGGTGATCCGCAACCGGCGCGCCGATCACGGCGGCCTTATCGCCATCGAGCACCCAGCCCGCGCCCTTCTTGCTAGCGCGTGTCTTTACCGCGTCCAGCGAGAAGCGCGCACCTTTCTCGTTGTGCGCCAAGGCGAGCTTCGTCTTGCCCTCGACGACACCCGACAGGAGCGGCGAGTTTTTAAGGAGCCGCGCGGCGAGCACCAGCGGCAGATACGGCTCGACGACGAGCGCCTCGCCGAACGCTTCCATGACGCCCATGAGATCGACCGCTCCGCCACCGAAGCCGCCATGCTCCGCCGACACCGGCAGACCCATGAGTCCCATCTCGGCGAATTGCGCCCACGCGTCCTTGCTCCAGCCCTGGCCGGCGACGATCTTCTTGCGCGACTCGAAGTCATACGCCTTCGCCAAGTACCGGCGCACGGAATCGGCCAGCAGCTGTTGTTCTTCGTTGTAATCGAAGTTCATAGACCCAAGGTCATCTTCGCGATGATGTTGCGCTGGATCTCATTCGAGCCGGCGTAGATCGTCGTCTTCCGCATGCTCAAGTAGCGCTTGCGCACGGCCTCGCTCAATGCGTCCGACGCCACCGGATCCGTGGCTTCCATCATGAGCTCGGTAAGCGCTTGCTGGATCTCGGTGCCCTTGATCTTCAGCATCGACACGTCGGCGCCCGGCGGCTGGCCGGTGCGGCGCATGCGATCGAGGAAGCGCAGGTTGGTGATCTCGAGCGCGGTGAGCTCGACTTCGACTCGCGACAGCCGGTCGCGCCAGCGCTGGTCGCTCATCATGTGCTTCGCGTACTCCTTGAGCCGCGCGAGCTGGCGGCGCGACTCGCCGATGCGGCCGGTGTTCATGCGCTCGTAGCCAAGGAGGTACTTCGCGACCGTCCAGCCCTTGCCTTCTTCATGTACCAGGTTCTCGACTGGCACCCTAACGTCGTCGAAGAAAACCTCGTTCACCTCGTGCCCGCCGTCCATGAGGATCAGCGGCCGCACGGTGATGCCCGGCGTCTTCATGTCCATCAGCAGGAACGAGATGCCTTCCTGCCGTTTCTCGAGCGTCGGATCGGTGCGCACCAGGCAGAAGATCCAGTCGGCATAGTGCGCGAGCGTGGTCCAGATCTTTTGCCCGTTCACCACATAGTGGTCGCCTTGGCGCACGGCTTTGGTTTTCAGCGATGCCAAATCGCTTCCAGAGCCCGGCTCCGAATAGCCCTGACACCAGAAATCGTCGCCGTTGTAGATGCGCGGCAGGAAACGCTTCTTCTGCGTCTCGGTGCCGAAGCGAAGCAGCACGGCCGCGCACATCGTGACGCCGAACGGCACGATCATCGGCGCGCCGGCAAAGCCGAGCTCTTCGTCGAAGATGTAGCGCTGCACGACGTTCCAGCCTGTGCCGCCCCATTCCTTCGGCCACGCCGGCGCGACCCAGCCTTGCTTGGCGAGGATCCGATGCCAGCGCATCAGATCCTCTTTCGAGAGGTGTCCGTAGTTCTCGACTTTTTCGCGGAGGTCCTGTGGCAGGTTGCTGCGCAGCCATGTGCGGACCTCGTCGCGG
>JAFARH010000414.1 GCA_019245555.1 Betaproteobacteria bacterium | reverse complement strand
GCTCGCTCCGCTGGCGACCTGGGCACAGACACGCGGCGATATGCAGTGCAAGCCGGGCGGCAAGGACCTCGTCTACGACTGCGTCATCCGCCTTGCGCGCACCGACCAGCCCGTGAGCGGTGCTCAGGTTACCGTCGCCTTGGAGATGCCCTCAATGCCCGACGAGCACAAGCAGAAGCCGGTCAAGGCACGAGCGGGCAAGGGGCCAGGCGAGTACCTGGTCCGGCTCGATCTCGATATGCTCGGTGAATGGGACTTGAAGCTGCGGCTTTCCGGCCCCGTGCGCGACCAGCTGGTGCTGCATTGCCAGTTCGATGAGCGCGGCGGCCGTGTCATCCGTCGACCTAAGTAGCGTTATCCGCCCGGGCGACGGCCTCATCTGGGGCCAGGCCTGCGCCGAGCCACAGACGCTCGTCGAAGCGCTGATTGCCCAGCGCAAAACCCTCTCAGGCTGCAGCGTCTTCCTCGGCTCCAGCTACTCCGGCACCTTGCGCCCGGAGCACGTCGATCATTTGCACCTCACTTCCTACTGCGGTACCGGGACCAACCGCGCCCTCGTTCAAGCGGGTGTGCTGCAGCTCCTGCCCTCGCCCTACTCGCAACTCGGCGCGCTGATCCGCACCAAGCAAATCAAGTGCGATGTTGCGATGGTCCAGGTGAGCCCGCCGAATTCGCGCGGCGAGTACAGCCTCGGGCTCGCGGTGGAATACCTAGCGCCGGCGATCGAAGCGGCGCGCGCGGTGATCGCAGAAGTGAACGAGCGGATACCTTGGACGCACACCGAGCCGCTGCTACGCCGCGAGGACATCGACCTGCTGGTTCCCACCTCGCGGCCGCCGGTCTATCTCGAGTACGCAAAGCCGAGCGACATCGAGCAGCGCATTGCGCGTCATGCCGCGGCACTGGTTCCTGACGGTGCGACCGTGGAGTGCGGTATCGGCGCGCTGCCCAATACGATCCTTGCAGCGCTCGAGGGGCACGAAATCCATTACCACTCGGGTGTTGTCTGCGACGCGGTCCGGCTCGTACGACCGAAGACCTGTGTCGGCGGCGCCATCATGGGCACGCAGGCGCTCTTCGATTGGGCACGCGAAAACCGCGCTCTCAAGCTGGTGTCATCGGATATCACCCACGGTGCTGCGACGCTGGCAAAGATCAAGCAATTCGTCGCCATCAACTCCGCCGTCGAAGTGGACCTGACGGGACAGGTGAACGGCGAAATAGCGCGGAATAGCTACGTCGGTGCCGTCGGCGGAGCGCTGGACTTCGTACGCGCAGCGAATCAGTCGCCCGGCGGAGTTTCCATCATCGCGCTACCCGCCTCCCGAGTGGTCGAGCGCCTTTCGGGTGCGGTGTCGGTGCCACGCAGCGAGGCGGGCCTGTTCGTTACCGAGCACGGCGTCGCCGATCTCCGCGGCTGCACGCTCGCCGAACGCGAGCGGCGCGTGAGGAAGATCAGCGGAAGTTCCTGAGCGCGGGCACCGTCCAGAACGGCGTCGAGGCGATCACGACGCACACCATTGCCACCGCCAGCCCCGCGCGATAGCCGCCGGTAAGGTCGTGCAGCAAACCTCCCATGAGCGAGCCGAAGGCCGCGCCTACAGCATTCGTGGAATAGATGGTGCCGTAGATCGTCGCCACATTCGGGCCGGCGAAATAGCGCGTCGAGATGGAGGAGATGATCGGACCACGCACGCCCATGCAGAGCCCGAAGATGGGCACAAACGCGACGAGCACGGCGGGTGATGCAACGTAAGTAAGAAGAAGGAGCAGCGCCATGCCGGTCGCGGTGCCGGCGAAGGTCACGGTGATGGTCTGGCGATAGCCGAAGCGATCCGACGTGAAGCCGCTGCCCATGACGCTCATCGCAGACATAAGACCGAGCGCGCCGTAAGCGCTCGCGGCCGTAATTGGCGTGAAGCCCACGTCGACGAAGAAGGCGACGAGCTGGACGATGACGGTGAACATCGCTGTCGCGGTGAAGAAGAAGACTTGGCAAAGGCCCCAGTAGAGCCGGGTGCGGGCTGCCTTACCGAGCGTCCATCCCTCCTCGCCGGGCTGGAGCTTCGCGGCGTGAGCGCGCTCGGGATGACCGGCATAGAACCGATCCCAGGGCACGAGGAAGGCGACCATCGGGACCAAGAGGAGCAGCACGGCGCCAAGGACCCGATAAGCGAACCGCCAGTCGTATTCGCCGACCAACCCTTGAGTCAGCGGCACGAAGATGATCGTGCCAACGCCCGCCGCCGAGAAAGCGATGCCGATGGCGGTCGACAGCCGCTCGCGGTACCACCGAGCAATGAGCGCCGAGCCGGGAACCATGCCCGTGAGGCTCACGCCGATGCCGATCATGCCGCCAACGAAGAGATAGAACTGCCAGAGGTTGGAAAGGCCCGCGGCAAGGAAGAAGGCGGCGCACATGCAGGCGAGCCCGGCGGCATACACCCATCGCGGCCCGAGGCGGTCGAAGATCAGCCCGACGAGCGGCGAAGTGAACCCATGCATCAGGAGGTAGATGGAGTACACGCTCGTAAGCTGCGAGCGCGTCCAGCCGTACTCGTGCTCGAGCGGCAGCACGAAGACCACATAGGTGTCGCCGAGACCGCGCCCGAACATGTTGAGCGCGAAGCAGGTGGCGAGAACCGCGACTGCCGTGTTTCTGATCAGATCTTTTCCGCCGGCTCCAGCCCGAACACCTGGCGCAGGTAGCGCAGGTAGCCTGCGTCCTTGCTGATCGTCTTGCCGGGGGAGTCCGAGACCTTCGCCACCGGCTGGCCGTTGCACTCCGTCATCTTGATGACGACGTTGATCGGCTCGTAGCCGAGATCATTGGTCAGGTTGGTGCCGATGCCGAACGCGGTGATCGCCCTGCCGTAGAAGCGCCGCGCGATGGCGATTGCGAGCGGGAACGAGAGCTGGTCGGAGAAGATGAGCTGCTTCGTCCGGGGATCGACGCGGTTCTTGCGGTAGTGTGCGATGAGCTTCTCGCCCCACTCGAACGGATCGCCGGAATCGTGCCGCGCGCCGTCGAAGAGCTTGCAGAAGTACATGTCGTAGTCGCGCAGGAACGCGTCCGTCCCATAGGTATCTGCCACGGCGATCCCGAGATCGCCGCGATACTCCTGCGCCCACTTGTCGAATGCAAAGGTCTGCGAGTCGCGTAGCCGCGGCCCCAACGCCTGGCAGGCCTGCATGTACTCGTGCGCCATCGTGCCCAAAGGGGTCAGGTTGTTGCGCATGGCGAACCAGACATTCGAGGTACCCGCAAAGTATTCAGGCACTTCGCGCATCAACGTCTGCAGCACTTCCTCGTGCCAGGCCATCGAGAAGCGGCGCCGCGTACCGAAATCGGAAATCCGGAAGTCGAGCTCACGCTCCACGGTTCGCACGAGATCGATCTTCGCCTTGAGACGCCGGCGGCCCTCGTCCAGGTCGGGACGTGGCTGCGTGCGGCGGAA